>JAEUIE010000029.1 GCA_016795155.1 Planctomycetia bacterium
CCATCAGTTGGCTACATCAATTTCGACGCTTACGGGTTCGCTATGAACGACGCGATGACATCCACGAAGCGTTCATGCTACTCGGGTGCATCGTCATCTGCGGCTATTTCCTCTAATGTTCTTTTTGTTAGATGCTCTAAGATAAATTAGATGCACCAACATTCGCTTTCTGAAAAAGATCAGTCACTGCTTCCTCAAGCCGTGCAAACCCTGCTGGCCGGGTTTCCGTTGCCAGAGATTGATTCAAATCTCGACATACCCAGGCTCCAGAGCATTCTGGAGGAAACAGCACAAAAGCTGCACGAAAACTATCCGTACCATCATCCGCTGTATATAGGCCAGATGCTGAAGCCGCCACATCCGCTCGCCAGGTGGGCCTATTCGCTCGCCATGGTGCTCAACCCCAACAACCATGCACTCGATGGCGGCCGGGCCAGTTCCCGCATGGAGAAGGAAGCAGTCGCGGAAATCGCCCGCATGTTCGGCTGGAACACGCACCTGGGCCATCTCACCAGCGGAGGTACCTTTGCCAATCTCGAAGCGCTTTGGGTCAGTCGTGAAACGCATTCCGGCAAATCAGTGGTGGCTTCCGAACAGGCTCATTACACGCATTCACGCATCTCAGCAGTCTTAGGCATTCCCTTTCGCAAAGTGGCTGCCGATGCACAAGGCAGGATGTGCTTAACGAGTCTCCAACAGCAATTGAAACAGGGCGACATTGGCACCGTGGTGGTCACCCTGGGCACAACCGCAGCGGGTGCGGTCGATCCGCTGCCTGCCATTCTGCAGTTGCAGAGCAAGTATGGTTTCCGCATTCATGTGGATGCCGCCTATGGTGGATATTACACGTTATGCAGCAAGCTGGATGCACCGGCTCGCGCCGCCTTCGATGCGTTGTCGCAGGTCGATTCCCTCGTGATCGATCCCCACAAGCATGGCTTGCAGCCTTACGGCTGTGGCTGCATCCTGTTTCGTGATCCCGCCGTGGGGCGTTACTACCGTCACGATTCACCCTACACGTATTTCACATCTGATGAAATGCATCTGGGTGAAATATCGCTCGAATGTTCCCGGCCTGGTGCGTCAGCGGTTGCCTTGTGGGCCACCGTGCAACTGTTGCCTTTGGAACGAAACGGTGCATTCGCTCAATCGCTCGATCAGTGTCGTCAGGCTGCATTGCAGCTTGAAGCCTGGTTGCGAAAATCGAAGTGTTTCGTGCCACTGCTCCATCCGGAGCTCGATATCGTTGTTTGGACGGTGCGCAGTGATTCCGCCAGCGAAGCCAACAGCCGGGCACGTGAATTCTTCGATGCTGCTGAAAAACACGATGTCTATCTCGCACTGGCAAGTTTTCCTAGAAACATGGTGGAACCTGCGGGTGCGATCAAACACTGGGATCAGGATAACGTCACCTGCCTGCGCAGTTGCCTGATGAAGCCGGAACATCTTGCCTGGATGCCGGAGATTCTTGCTCGTCTGGAATCAACTGTTCAAAGTTTATCGTGGTGTAGTTGATTCCATGAGAAGTCGATGAAACATCGCCAGTCTCAAAGACTGAAGCGATTGACTTTTTCTACAATAAAAAGATATCCACACTGTTAATCCCGGAGTCTGCCACCATGTTGTGGTTCCGTCTCGTGATCATACCCATGCTGATAACTGCCTTAGCTGTTTCCATTTCTGCCCAGGATGGCATCAAGTACCCTGCTACCAAGCGGATCGAACACGTGGATGATTACCATGGCACCAAGGTGCCCGATCCCTATCGCTGGCTGGAAAATGACGTCCGTGTCGATGCCGAGGTGAAGGCCTGGGTGGAAGCTCAGAACAAGGTGACTTTCGATTACCTGGCCACCTTGCCCGAACGCGAAAATATCAAGAAGCGTCTGACTGAACTGTGGAATTACGAAAAAGTCAGTGCACCTTTTAAGGTGGCTGGAAGATACTATTTCTCACGCAACGATGGCCTACAGAACCAGAACGTGTTCTATGTACAGGATACGCTCGACAGCAAACCCGAACTTCTGATCGATCCCAACACCTGGTCCAAGGATGGCACCATTGCCATGGCCGGCATGGCACTTTCGGAAGATGGCAAATATCTCGCTTACGGCATTGCCGATGCTGGTTCCGACTGGTCTACCTGGAAGGTCATGCGCCTGGCTGACAGGAAAGTGCTCGATGATGAGATCAAGTGGATGAAATACTCCGGCATCAGTTGGACTAAGGATGGCAAGGGATTCTTTTACAGCAGGTTCCCTGAACCTGCCGCCGACCAGAAATTCCAGTCACTGACGCTCAATCAAAAAGTCTATTACCACCGGGTAGGTACGCCACAAAGCGATGATGTACTGGTGTACGAACGCCCCGATCAGCCCAAGTGGGGTTTCGGCGCTCAGGTCAGCGAGGATGGCAAATACCTGGTCATCAATATCCGTATCGGTACGTCGGCACTGCATAAAGTGGTTTACAAAGACCTGGAAGAGCCTTACGGGACCTTCAAGGAACTGGTGGGCAACTTCGAGAATGAGTACAGCTTCGTCGATAACGATGGTCCAGTATTCTTCTTCAAGACCAACAATGGTGCTACCCGTGGTCGCGTGGTTGCCATTGATATTCGCAATCCTGATCAGAAAAACTGGAAGGTGATCATCCCCGAAGTGGCTGAAACGCTGCAGAGTGTAGGCAACACGGGTAACTTCCTCATTGCCAACTACCTGAAAAATGCCCAGTCGCAGATCAAGATTTTTACCACTGCTGGTAAGCTAGTGCGTGAAGTGCAATTGCCAGGTGTTGGAACAGCAGGTGGCTTTGGTGGACGCAAACAGGATCTTGATACGTTTTACACCTACACCAGTTTCACTACGCCACCAACCGTGTATCACTACGACCTCATTACGGGTGAAAGCAAACTGTTCCGCAAGCCTGACGTGAAGTTCAATCCTGATGACTATGAAGTCAAGCAGGTGTTTTACCCGAGCAAGGATGGCACCAAGATTCCTATGTTCATTGCCCATAAAAAGGGTGTGAAACTCGATAGCAACAACCCGACATTACTCTATGGCTATGGCGGATTCAACATACCTATGGTGCCCGGCTTTTCCGTTTCGCGATTGAACTGGATGGAAATGGGCGGTGTATTTGCGATGGCCTGTCTGCGTGGCGGCGGCGAATATGGCGAAGAATGGCACGCTGCTGGTACCAAGTTGAAAAAGCAGAATGTCTTCGACGATTTTATCGCAGCTGCTGAATGGTTGGTGGCCAACAAGTACACCAACCCCAAGAAACTGGGTATTCAGGGTGGTTCCAATGGTGGTTTGCTCGTCGGCGCCTGCATGACTCAGCGGCCTGAACTCTTCGGCGCCTGTCTTCCCGCAGTTGGCGTGATGGACATGCTCCGCTTCCAGAAGTTCACCGCAGGTCGCTTCTGGACCGATGACTACGGCTCATCTGATAACCCTGAAGAGTTCAAGGCGTTGCTGAAGTATTCACCCTATCACAATTTCAAACCCGGCGTCAGCTATCCGCCAACGCTGGTGACGACAGCTGATACCGACGACCGCGTGGTGCCAGGCCACAGCTTCAAGTTTACCGCGATGATGCAGCATTGTCACAGCGGTTCCAACCCGGTGCTGGCTCGCATCGAAACCCGTGCCGGCCACGGTGCAGGTAAACCTACTGCCAAGGTCATTGAAGAAACGGCAGACCAGTGGGCGTTCCTGGTGAAACACCTGGGGCTGAAGAAGTAAAGAATATTCCCCGTGGGACACGTTTGTAACATGTCAGAGGGGGATGAATTGTTCTGACATCACTCGATGATGTCACGATACAATCGTGACCCACGGCACTAATAACCTCTCACCGACCCTTCACGCCGTGGATCAGCTCCACCCTCCAGGGTTCCATCTGACAACAGCCGAATGCCTTGCGCTCCGCCCCAAACGGTGTTGCCGAGACTGAGTGGTGCGATCTCCCATCCACGCGATTCCAGTTGCTTCACCAGCTCCGCTCGATTCCTGAACATGCCATCGAGTTGCAGGGTAGTGTTTCGACAGGATGATCGGGAAGCATTAATTGCTTCCTGCATATCCATCCCGTGATCCAGCACGTTGAGAACAACATGACCCACAATGCCGATGATACGCGAACCACCCGGTGAACCAACAGCCATCACCGGCTGGTTGTCTTTGAAAATAATAAGGGGTGTCATGCTGCTGCGTGGCCGTTTGCCTGCAGGACGGCCACCCACAGTTCGTCGGCTTGGATCGAGTGCATTAGCCCCTTCAGCCAAGTCGAGGTCAAAATCGGTGAGTTCGTTATTCAGCAGAAAACCTGCCCCTTCCACGACCACACCGCAGCCCATGCCATGCTCAATGGTGGTTGTGCAACTGACGATGTTGCGATCTGCATCGACTATGCTGAAATGAGTAGTATGCTCGCCTTCAGTCTGCCCGGATGCACCTGTCGAGGGTTGCAGATTAAATAGTTCACCCGGCTTGGCCTTCTGTCTTGATTTCAACTGTAGAAATGCTGCACGTCGTTGCCCCAGCCTGGAGGGAGCCAGCAGATATTTCATCTGATAATCACGTGTCCAATCCTGATCGCCCAGGTAGGCATTGCGGTCAGCAAAGCCGATGGATTCCGCTCGTGCCCAGGCATCAATGCCATTAGCGCTGTTCAGATTGCGCTGCTCCGGTTCCATTGCTTCCAGGCAATGCAGAATGATGCCGAGCGTAATCGTGCCCGAAGAGGGCGGTGGCATGCCGAAGAGATGATACCCTCGATAGAAAAAACTGATAGGATCACGCTCGATAGCCCGGTAATTCTTCAAATCTTCCAGGCTGATGGCTCCGGGCGCAATGACACATTTCTCAGTTGCCTTCACGATTAGCGCAGCTGTTTCACCTTCATAGAAACCACGTGGCCCATGATCTGCAATGCGCTGCAGGGTCTTGGCCAGGTCAGGCAACCGCAAGACGGTGCCAATCTCTGAAACATGCCCTTCGTCGCCCAGAAGAAACTGCTTCTTGCTGGAAGGTATGCGGAGAAAACGGGACCGATTGGCTAGAATAGCATCGCGCAGGCGAGGAGTGACACCAATGCCACCCTCGGCCAGTTCGATGGCAGGTTGGAGCAACTGCTTCCACTTAAGCTTGCCAAATTTCTGATGAGCCAGGTACATACCCGCCACCGTGCCTGGAACGCCAGCAGCCCGGCAACCGGTCAAGGCATCTTTCACTACCTTGCCATCGCGTGTCAGAAACTGTTCCCGCCGGGCCGCTGCTGGCGTTTCCTCCCGGCCATCGAAACAAAAGGTCTGCTTTTTATTGGAATCGTAGTAAACAATGAAACAGCCTCCGCCAATGCCTGAGGATTGTGGCTCCACTACGGTGAGTGCCATCTGCACGGCAACCGTTGCATCGATGGCATTGCCACCAGCACGCAGAATATCAGTGCCAATTTTTGCTGCCAGTGGATGAGCTGCTGCCACCATTGCTCGCTTGTGATGTACAGCAGCAGGCAACTGACCGGGAACCGAATCATTCTCAGGGTATTCTTCTTGCGCCAGGCAATCACTTGAGTAACAGAAGAATAACGTTACACAGATAAAGGCGAATAAGCGAAGTTTGCAGAGCATGGAACGACTCAATACATGAAGAACAGAACATTATGTGCTCTGTTTTTCAATGGAGTCAAAGGAATAACTGCGTGGCAGCGTTATCGATCAGTCAACCAGTTTCCTCTGAATAGTCTCAACGAGTTGGTCGGCAGGCACTTCCATGCTACTGCGCTGGGCAAGGTCTTTTACTTGCCAGATGCCCTTGGCCAGTTCATCCGGCCCGGCAATCAGTGCCAGCTTAAAACCTTTTTTCTCGGCATAACTGAGTTGATTGCCCATCTTTTTTGCTTCCGGGTAGACTTCCACTCCGATGCCTGCCTGTCGCAGTTTCCTCGCCATCGCCTGATACTTACCCAGGTGATCAGCAGAAAACTGCACCAGCAGAACCGGTGCAGCAGTGGAAGTAGCAGGGAGCAGTTTCAATTCTTCCATGGCAGCCAGCAGGCGATCCAGCCCCAGCGAGGCACCTACGCCGGGAAGTACCTGTTTCGTGTATAGGCTGGCCAGATTGTCGTACCGACCTCCGGAACAGACGCTGCCGATGCCTGGCAAATCGGTGAGCAGCGTTTCGTAAACCGTGCCTGTGTAATAATCGAGCCCTCGGGCAATGCCCAAGTCAATCTGAATCCTTTCTGATGGAATGCCAGCATCACTGGCAACCTGTACCAGTTCACGGAGTCGCTTGATGCCTTCTGTACATCGGGCATTGCTCCCAAACTGCGACTGCATCTGGTCGAGAATCGAAGTATTTTCTCCCTGCAGTTCTACCAGCGCGAGTATGCGTTCTGCTTGTTGTTTGGCTACACCTGCCTTGGCCTGCATCTCTGTAGCTACTTCATCACGACCGATCTTGGCGAGTTTATCCAGCGAACGAAGCAGGGGGGCAGTGCGGTCAGCCAGTTGCAGTTCTTCCAGCAAACCGTTCAGGATCATGCGATTGTTGATATGGATGCGGAACCGACTGAAACCCAAAGCAGCCAGAAGATCGTGTATCACCAGGGCAACTTCAATATCAGCAGCGTTGCTGGTGGTGCCGATGGTGTCGAAGTCGCATTGAACAAACTCACGGTAACGACCTCTTTGTTGTCGTTCACCACGCCATACCGGAGCCAGGTGATAGCGTTTGAACGGGGTTCCCAGTGTGCCGATGTGCTGAGCGGCGAATCGGGCCAGGGGCACAGTGAGGTCAAAGCGTAAGCCAACATCGCGATCACCGTTATCTTTAAAGCGATATAGTTGCTTATCGGTTTCCTCGCCACCTTTGCCGAGCAGGATTTCGGTGTACTCCAGGGCAGGCGTGTCGATAGGCACAAAACCGTAGGATCGGTACACCTGCCGGGCCGTTTCCATAAAGCGTTCGCGAGGAATCATCAAGGCTGGGAGGTAATCGCGGAAGCCAGCCAGGGTACGAGGTTCTATAAGCATGGAAAATGGTGCTGTGTGGTTATGTGAAAGGCTACTTGCTGTTTCGACGTTGCCTGAGCTTGGCAGAAACCCGTTTCATGAATCGCTGTTCTTCAGGGGATAGCGCCTGGATGCCGCCTTGCTCGTGCATCTTGGCAAGCAACTCATCGATGCGTTGTTCGTCGGCAATGCGTTCTTCTTCTTCACGGAGTTTCTTTTTCTCCGCTCGCTCGGCAAGCCAGCGCTGCAGCATGGATGGTTTCTTGTCACGTGATCGAATGCTGCGTTCCAGGCTCGTATACCCCTGAGAGAAATCGTAGCCGAACGGGTTATCATCGCCTCCACCGGCTTCCAGCCGCTGTAGTTCCTGCTGACAAGTGGTGAAGATAAAGAACGACATCATGAAAGTGGTAATGATGTTGCTGTAATCTTCTTTGCCCAGAAAAATGATGGCCCATAAACCGAGCAGTACTGCGATTGTGAACCCGGCATAACAGGCAATGCGAGTAGCAGTCGTGTAGCCATAGCGGGGCCAGAGCGCAGCCTGTAGCAATCGGCCACCATCCAGCGGGAAGCCGACGCAGAGCACATTGAACCAGAACAGGAACCAGTTGAGATAGAAGAAACGGGCCAGCCAGACGGTATACCAGGGGAGTTGCAGGATGGCTTCTCCCTGCCCTTGAATGCTGTTGAGCGCCCCCCACGGACTCCACAAAGGCGAGATCGGTGGCCAATAGCCCAAAACGATCAGAATTGGGCCAGCGATCAGGAAAAAGATCAGGTTGACAGCAGGCCCGCCAGCCGTCGTAATGAAACTCGCCCAGGCATTGTGTGGATGATGCACATAAGCCAGACCGCCCAGCGGCCAGAGCAGAATCTCGTCTGCTGATCCACCCACGGAACGAGCCGCAAAACAATGTCCCAACTCATGCATCAATACGATAGCAAACAGCATGATCAGCAGGATAAACATTTCCAGGGCAAATGAACCACCCAGCTTGGAAACCTGTCCCACTTCCGCCACAATGAAAATGATAAACAGCAGGTGGATCCGAACCATGATCCCTGCGATACGTGTAAACGGTATGGACCACAACATGGGTCCCTGCATGATTTGCCCTCACTGCTGTACTGCGATTATGCATATTCTATCAGTTCAACACGCTGATGCATATGTGCATTGCAGTGCCTTCGGTTTAAGAGTACAACTGCCTGGGAGTTGATCTTGCAGGAGTATCTGGAAAATGCGACAACCATGTCGGTTTTAAGGTTCATTTGATGATACAGCGATTCAACCTGTTCTGGATATTGCTCGTTGTCCTCGCAGGTTGCATGCCCAACCCGCCCCGAAGTACCGTTCCTGTGACTGGGCCAGCACCCACATTCCGCAAGCCTACAGCTCCACTTTCCAAACCGAAAGAAGTATTGGAACGAGCCATTACTGCTCGTGGCGGTGAAGCTTTGCTCAAAAAACTGCTGCAGGTTACCTACAAAGGAAAAGGAAAATCGACTCCTTCCAATGTGGTGTCGAGCTTTGATTTCATCACTATATCCGCGTTACCTCACAGCATACGCGACGAATCGACTTATGAAGACGGCACCAAATTTGTTCAGGTTCTTGGCAAGGAAAAAGGCTGGGTATCCATCAGTGGCAAAGTCAAGGAAATGGATCCGGCAGCGGTTCGTGCAGTCAGGGAACAACTCTACTTCAATAATCTCATGACACTTGTTCCGTTACGAGATGTAGCCTACACCCTGGAACCCTTGCAGGAAGAACGAAAAGAGGGCGTGATGACCCAGGGCTTTACCGTTAAGTGCAAAGACCAGCAGGATTTAACGCTTTACTTTGATAAAGATACAGGCTTACCCATGATAGCCAAAACCAGAGTGTTCGATCCAAATCTGTTGATTGATCGAGATCAAGAAACTATTTTCACACGCTACGCTGTTATGCAGGGCATCCAGTTTCCCCAGCGCTGGGTGATTTACACCGATGGCAACAAAGCCATGGAACTGACATTTGAAGAATTAACACTGCACAATAAGGTAGATGACATTATCTTTACCAGGCCTCAATGATGTCACCGCAGCGGCCCATCTACCTTGACTACAATGCTACGACGCCCATCGATCCTGCCGTGAAGTCTGCCATGTTACCTTGGCTGCAGAATCATTTTGGAAATCCTTCCAGCGTGCATGTATATGGCAAGGTGGTACACCAGGCTGTTGAATTAGCCAGGCAGCAGTTGGCAAACTTAATCGGTTCTGATCCGTCGGAAATCGTTTTCACCGGCAGTGGCACCGAAGCCAGCAACCTCGCTATCAAAGGCAGTATCTGGCCTCGATTATTGGAACTCTCTCCTCGCCGATCCAGTCAACTGCAGGTCATCCACTCTGCGATCGAACATCCTGCAACGATCAAGCCATGTCAATGGCTTGCTAAATTCGGCTGTCACATCGAAGTAATACCAGTCGATCAATTCGGAATTCTGAATCTGGATAAATTGCGATCAGCACTCCAGCGACTAACACTGCTTGTCTCCATCATGCACAGCAACAATGAAGTAGGAACCTTGCAGCATGTCAGGGAAATCGCCTGTATGGCTCACCAGGCAGGTGCACTGATTCATGTGGATGCTGCACAATCTCTGGGCAAGGTTTCGATTAATGTCAGAGAGTTCGACATAGATCTAATGACAATTGCCGGGCATAAACTCTATGCGCCCAAGGGTGTGGGTGCTTTGTTTGTCCGTAAGGGCATTCAACTGGAATCGGTAATACACGGTGCAGGGCAAGAGGCAGGCCGACGGGCCGGCACGGAAAATGTTCCATATATCGTTGGTTTGGGGCAGGCAGCGGAAATAGCACGCCAGTCTTTGCCCAGCGCAACACAACATCTGCAACAGTTGCGAGATCGGCTGTGGAATGGTTTGAAAGAACGTCTGGAGGATATAGTTCAATTGAATGGGCACGCAAACGAACGATTGCCTAATACGCTCAATATCAGTGTGAAAGGGTGGTTTGGCAGCGAACTGCTCACCGCGTGTCCTTCCATTGCTGCATCAACGGGGTCTGCCTGTCATGAAGGTCAAGTCAGCATATCGCCAGTATTGGCAGCAATGGGCATTGATTCCGAGAGAGCGCAGGGTGCAGTACGATTGTCCGTTGGTCGCTTCACAACCGAAGCAGAAATTGATCAGGCAGTAGATGCAATCAGCCAAGTGGTGATGTAATGAGGGTTACTTATCCAATACAGGCGTCTGCCATTGCCAGTTGGACATTTCGCTGAGCCGATGAGGATCAGTCAGGTCGAAATGCAGAGGTGTCACGGTGATATACCTGTTGGCTAAATCGCGAACATCACTCTCACCTCCATCAGGGGGACAGGTAACATCAGACGCAATCCAGAAATAGGTTCTTCCCCGGGGATCGGTTCGCCTATCATATTTTTCGTCGTAGGGTGCTGTGCCTTGCGGTGCGACTCGCACGCCAACTGGTGGCCCATCATCAAGAGCCGGGATGTTGACGTTAAATAGTTGTCCCTGTCGAGGCTTCTGCTGCAGAATCTGCTCGACCATCTGTCGGCCAAGCACCGCAGCTTTCGGAAAGTTCAAACGAGGCGGTCGGCGATATTCCAGCGAAACAGCAATGCTGGTGATGCCAAAAAACGCACCTTCAATGGCTGCAGCTACAGTACCCGAGTAAAGCACGTTGATGCCGGCATTGGAACCGGCATTGATGCCACTGATAACCAAGTCAGGTCGCTGAGGCAGCAGTTGGGTGATGGCCAGCTTGACGCAATCTGCCGGCCGCCCTTCAACACCCCAGCCTATGCGATGGTGGTGTTCATCAAACACTTCCTGCACCAGAAGTGGTTGCATCAGCGTAATGGAGTGCCCGACAGCACTCTGTTCGGTTGCCGGGGCTACCACGGTAACGTTACCAAGTTTCTTCAGTTCTTCCAGAAATGCACGTAGCCCCGGCGCAAAGATCCCATCGTCATTGGTCAGCAGAATATTCAAAGCAGCCATAATGTTGGGATATGGTCGTAGATAAAAAAGAAAAGCCCTCACAATCTGAAGAGCGTGAGGGCTTTCAAATGGTACTTATGTGGTTAACGAGGATAAATCTGAATAGTCAAAGTTTCCGCAGCATTCAATGTTCGCAGAGTGTTAGGCTGAATGCCGGGCACTTCATAAGTAAAGTAGCCTGGGTTTTTATTCAGACTCAGCGATTCATTGGAACGCAGCGTGTAGTATTGGCCATCCACAATAACATTCAGCGTAGCTGGGTAAGTGTTGACCAACTTGACCGTGCCCAGAGCAGGGCGGGGCGTAACTGTGTTGGTGTTGGCGGAATCTGGTGGCAAAGGAAGAGCGAGTGATCGGCGGGTGGAATCGCTGCTTGCAGCATTGTGCCGTGCCAGATCCTGCTGCAATTTGCCAATATCATTCTGTGCCTGAATGAGTTCAATCTGAAGTGTATCGTACTTCTTTTTAAGATCAGTCACTTCACGAGTGGTGGTCTGTACCTGGCTGGGCAACTGATTCAAATCCCTCAGCATGCTGGCAATTTCATCCAGCCTGCGCTGTACCGAATCATCGACTGGTACTTTGGCGACAGGAACGATGGCGGAAGTCTGCACTACAGGTGATTTGCTGCCGTCAGTTGTCCACTTATCACATTGGGCCTGCAAAGCATTGAGCGATTCTTCCAGAGTGACAAGTTGGTTCTTGGTGCTTGCTGAGTAGGAGGTATGGTTTTCTTCCAGTTGTCGTACCCGAGCTTTCAGGTCAGCAACGTCTTTCTTGATCCTGGCAACAGGATCGATCAGACCTGGCTCAGGCTTGTTTGCGCTTCCCCATCGAGGCAATGGGCCAGATTGGGCATCCTGGGCAAAACAAGGTATCTGTAGCAGTGCTGCTGCACAACTGGTGACGATCATTTGCTTGAATGTCATGTTCTGCTCCTCAAATAACTCTACCTTTGCAGCGTAGGGTGTAAAAAGCGGTGGTGCAAGAAGAATCTGCCTCGATTAACAGCGAATTACGTGGTGACAGGTGGTGGTGCCGCAGTTTCCGTTGCAGCGAAGCCACAGGTTTTATGTGCTCCGTCACAAAACGGCTTGCGCTGGCTGGCACCACATCGACACAACGCAATGGATGGCTTGCCTTCAGGCAATACGTATGGTTGTCCAAGGTGATCTGTGATGGTCAGCGTAATACCCTGGTCGAGCGGGATAACAATTGGCCCGTTTTCGCGACAACGAATGGTGAAAGGTGTGCTCATGGTTTATCCTTGCGAACTGGCCATCAATCAGGTTACCTTCTCTAACATGATATGGTAGATGGCCGGAGGTCTCAAGAATTCCGCATGAATCCTGTATCCCATGCATCCGTCTCGGCACCTGTCATTGTCTGTGGTCTGGGACGGGTCGGCTGGCCTGTCATCGATTACATCCGTGCCCTGGGTTGGCCTATTATCGCCATAGACCAGGAAACAGAACCCACCGATCCACGCCTGGCAGGCATTCACTTCATTCAGGGAAACTTTCGTGATGCTGCTGTTTTGACGCAAGCCAGGCTGCAGGATGCACGAGGCGTCATACTACTGGCCAACGATGACCTGAACAACCTGGCAGCGTGTCTCGAAATCCGTCGGCTGCATCCGACTGTCTTCATTGTAGTTCGATTGTTTAACGATAACCTGGTAGCCAAACTCAGCTCGACCGTTTCAAATATGGTAGCGTTATCTTCTTCGCGATTATCCGGGCCATTGCTGGCGACTGCTGCTCTTTCAGGTGATGTCTTGGCACGCTTTCAAACGGCCGGAGAAGACTGGCAGCTTGAGCGGATCAGGGTTGATGCTGATAGTATGCTCATCGGTCGATCTCTGACAGAAGTTCAGCAACAGCATCCCTCGCTGCACCTGCTTGATCACACAGGATCGTACGACGCATTGCAGGCTGGCAATGCACAACTCTGGATTGGTCCCGTTTCAGATCTGCCAGCACTGCGCGATGTTGCAGCGGGTGAAGACAGTTTGCCTGCTCGCTGGGCTGGTCGCATGCGTAGATTTCTTCGAACACTTTTCACAACAGTCAGAGAAATTGAATGGCCTGTAAAGCTGGCTGCACTCTGCTTCTTCGGTGTGCTACTGCTTGGCAGTGTTCTCTATTGGCTGAGTGGTCTATCGCCCACGTTGTCCAAAGGGATGTTCAAGACCATCAATATCATGGTAACCTCATCCAACCTTGAAGAAAAAGAAGCACTCGAAGATTGGCATCGTGTTTTTATTTCATTCCTCAAGATTGCTGGTTTGCTTCTAACCGCGGCATTTACTGCGTTATTGACCAATTATCTGGTTCGTGCCAGGCTGCGTGGCGTTTTGTCGATTAGTCGCATACCAGAATCGGGGCATGTCGTGCTGTGTGGCCTGGGTACCGTTGGTGTGAGAGTTGTGGAAGCATTACGACAGGAACAAATTCCAGTTGTGGTGATGGAAAAGCAGGAAGGTGGACGATTCGTAGCGGCAGCCAGGCAACGGGGAGCCACAGTAATGATTGCTGACGGAACCCTGGTGTCAACACTGGAGCGTGCTCACACAGGGAAGGCCCGTGCCCTGGTGGTGGCGACCAGCAGTGATCTGGCAAATGTGGAAATTGCATTGCTGGCCCGTGAACTGAATCCCAAGCTTCGCGTGGTCATGCGGCTCGATGATGCCGGCCTGGCCCGGGCATTGCGCGAAACCGTTCAGATTCGGTTGGCTCTGGCCCTTCCTCAACTGGTTGCGCCTGCTTTTGTGCTGCCCCTGTTTGGCGACAGAATTCTTACCATGTTCTGGTGGAAGAACCAGGTGCTCTATCTGGTTCTGGAATTGACTATCACTGCAGAAACGGTTGGCCTGCTGGGGCAATCACCCCAGCAACTGGAAAAGGAATGGAACTGCTGGATCATCGTTCCTGGCCAAGCGGACAAAACCATGCTGAATGAGGGGCAAACCGTGCTGATGGTCGTATCAGCGGAGCTAGTCAGCCAGGTGATGGAGAAATGTTACAACCCCAGGTTACTGAGTGATGTCAGTTGACTTGAAACAAAATGGACTGGTTTGTGTAACTAAACGGAGTTCAAGCAGTAAGAATCGTTATTCCAGATGAACTCATACAGCAGGCTTATGTGAAACCTTAACAGTTGGGTAATTGTCGAAAGCTTTGCTGCCTGTTCCTGATGTGTCAAAAAGTTCTGGAAGTCATCAGATGCACAAGATGCTTGTGCCGTTTCGTTGCTGTTTGCCCATTCTTGGTTTGACAGGAAGCGAAGTCGGGTCGTGCTGGTCGAAAGAGGTGTAGCAGAGATAGCGTGCAGGCACGGATCTCTAAGGCATGATGCCATTGTGGGTTCTGGGGTGAGTAAGCGGTTTCATTGGTTGTTTCCGTTAATGGTGGTGGGAAATACCTGGCTGCAAAGTCAGGGCTGATTAGTGGAACACAAGCGTCCGATCCGCTGGACAACGGATCGGGTTTGCTTAAGGAGGTTGTGGTAACCATGAAGAAGCACATGACCAAACTGCTGGCAGCTGTGGCCATGACCTGGCTCGGTAGCAGTGCCTGGGCAGGTGACCCTTGTACTACCTGTGAAGAACCTGCCACTCGAGGTGGTTGGTACGGCTCAGTTGGCGTTATGGTTTTGAAGCAGGTGGGAGGCAGCAATCCTGCTTTCGTTACTGAAACCTATTCACCGGTCAATCAGAATGGACAGTCATTCCTGGTCAGCTCACAGTTATCGGAATTCGATCAGGAATACCGATGGGCTGGCAGGGTTGAACTTGGCGTTAAGGATGCCAGCGGTTTCGGGCTTCGGGCTCGTTATTTTTGGTTTGAAGATGATAGTTCCATCTCGTTCCAGGATAACACCGGTGTACAGTCTGTGAATGGCTTCCCCGGCCAGACTTACAATTCAACGACCGGTAATCGTTACCTCACTGCAAATCCGGTCGGTATCAATTTCGCTTCGGTTGGAACTGAATCTGCACCATCGCAATTGAACTATGATCGCAACTTGCGTATTCAGGCACTCGATTTGGACCTTACTTCTGACTGCCGACGAGGATGTCTGGAAGTCACCTGGTTCGGCGGTATCCGTTTCATGCGGATCGAACAGGATTACAATGCCAGCGAGCGAGTTCTGCCTCCACTGGAAAACTTTGAATTTCCTGCAGTCTATCCTGTAGGTCAGCAATTGCGTTCCTCGCACAGCCTTGATGCCTGGGGCCCGACTGTAGGTGTCGAAGCTCGCTATCCCGTGATAGCGAATATGAAAGCTTTCACAAGTGCACGTTTCGGCTTGCTTTATGCTGAAGGTGACCAGGTTGCCACGCTTGCTCTGCAGGCTCGTGACCCGGATCAGCCTCCCGTCTTTCAGGTGCCTTTCAGCAGCATCACCATGAGCCGTACTCTGGCTCTGCCCATTGGTGAACTCGAACTGGGTGGTGAATATAACCGTGTTCTCGGCTGCGATGGTCCTGAACTCTTTGTCCGTGGCTCCGTAATGGCCAACGCTTATTGGGGTGCCGGCAATGCTGCTCGGGTCAACAGCAGCAACATGCCTGCCAACGAAGATTTATACTTCTTTGGCTTTGCCGCTACCGTTGGCATCCGATACTAACAGGTTCGACAGGGTGGGCAGGATGCCCGCTCTTTCCTGGTTCGCGGCGGTGGGGTACTGCTGACTAGACCTGGATGATCCTGTTCTGAGGAAACACACCTTCTCCTGGCTGTCCCTGGTGATTACCAGCATCCCTGAGAAGCTGACAATACACGGAGGTTCTGGTTCCATGTTGAAACGACATTACAAACTGCTGGCTGTCGCAGCACTGGCTTGCCTGGGCTCAACAGCTAACGCACAATCACTCTTCCGATGGGTCAAACCTGTCGAATGCAACAACTGTGCTGAAACTTGCGATACCGGCTGCAACACAGGTGGCGGGGTTTACGGTTCAGCTGGCATCCTCTTCCTGAAAAGTTATGCCAACGGCAATCTGTCATACTCGACTTTTGCTACTGAATCGGTCAATGGAGTACCTGTCTCGAATATCACCACGGTGAATGAATTTGATAACGGTGTTGATATCGGATATCGTGCTACCATTGGTTACTCGGGTGGCGATGGTTGGGGTGGCCGCATTCGCTACTTCAAATGGGAAAGTGCAGATAATCAGACTGCAGTTGACAACACCGATGGCATTCCAGTTGGTGGAACGGGTGTCGTTTCCCGCCTCGACGCTGCTGCTCCGCTCGGCTTGCAGTTCTTCACCAGCTTTGGCTCAGTAAACGATCCTACCACTACCGTCTATGGCAACATCATGCGGGTGGAAATCTGGGATCTGGAACTGACCAAAAACACCACCTGTGGTTGTATGGACCTGACCTGGTCAGCGGGTCTGCGTTACCTGCAACTCAACCAGCAGTACAACGCAACCGAGAAGCTGCAGAACGTGCCACCAACCGACGATCGTAACTTTGAATCCCGTATCAGCCAGACGCTGCGTTCACAGCACACGCTCAATGGTCTTGGACCAATCCTGGGACTCGAAGGCCGTCATAACATCTTTGATAACTTGAGCGTTTATGGCCTGGGTCGTGTCGGATTCATCTTCATGGAAGGCCGACAGGAAGCCTACCACCGTATTAATCACGATCCAGATACAGTTCCTATATTCATTGACAATCCTGAACTGTTCTCCGCTCAGCAGGATCGAGCTAAGATGGTGACCACCGCTGAAGTTGAACTCGGTCTGGAATATGGCGTATCGGTTGGAAATTCGCAAGTCTATGCCCGTGGCGGACTGCTTGGCATGCACTTCGGCGGCGTTGGCAACTCTTCCCGCTCCGCTCGTGGCGCTGGCCCCTTTGAATCGCAGAACGACAATCTGTCACTCTTCGGTTTGACCGCCAGCATCGGCATCCGCTACTAAGCGACGTGACTGTCTAAAACTCCACAGGGTAAGGTGCAACCTTGCCCTGTTTGCTTTTGCTCAGCTTGCGTGTATCCTGATCTTCAGTGCACCCTGAACATGTGCCAGTGGAGCAGTGTCCCTAAGATAATGCTCCAAGTACCGGGCCTATAGCTCAACGGCAGAGCAGGGGACTCATAATCCCTTGGTTGCAGGTTCGAATCCTGCTGGGCCCACTGATCCCATTCAGTCTAATGCAGTCCCAAACAGCCTCTCTACAGGCTGTTTTTCTTGTTTTGGACTGATCGATTAGTGAGAGTAATCGAGAGTGCTCAATCCCATCTAATCCTGCCAAATCTCACCGTGTCTCCCATTCGAGGGGACACTGGAGGGGACACGCTGCGATGATTTCGTTTAAGCATACTTCGTGCAAAGTGAGCAATTAGTAGAGTTCACCCCTCAGCATCTCGTTTCGGAACTTGCCTTTAATGAATGCATTCCACATTGCTTTTTACACGAGGCTTCCTTGCTTGTTAAATAGAGTTTTAACACCCTTCTTCTTCAACCAGTGTCCAACTCACCTAGCAATAATTTTCGGGACCATTGCCACCATAAGCAAAACGAACTGGCGACACTGCGACTGCTCTAAATGCCAAAAAAAAAAAGAAATTGAAACATTTAACTTTCATTTTACGCTTTTATCTTTGAGGAGTTCGTGTGAGAGCAGACTGCCAATGACTAATAGGGCAATTATTGCTTCGAAATAATTGACTAATTAAGGAGCCAAGATGCCATTTACAGAACAGGCCAATGCACTGTTGCCAGTAACAGATATCGAAGTGCCGGGGGCTCCTGAGAAAACTCCAGAAGATGGCATTGGTTTATGCCTCTCTGGTGGCGGTTATCGTGCAATGCTTTACCACGTTGGAGCACTGTGGAGAATCAATGAACTTGGTCTTATGCATCCCAGTCAACTCAAGCGGATATCAAGTGTATCTGGGGGTTCTATCACAGCTGCAACGTTGGGAATGAATTGGAATCAGCTTCAGTTTGATTCAAATACAAAGATTGCATCACGAGAGTCTTTCATCCAGGCTCTTGCAAAACCCACGCGACGATTAGCCCAAGAAACGATTGATGTTTCTGCAGTTGGCTGGGGGATTATTAACCCTTTCAAGTCAATCAGTGATGAGATTGGAGGCTATTACCAAAAATACGTATTTGGCTCCAAGACATTACAAGATCTTCCTGACTCACTCCGGATTGTGTTTAACGCAACGAATGTCCAAACCGGATCACTCTTTCGCTTTTCTAAGCCATACATGGTGGATCATCTGATTGGGATGTGGAAGCAACCAGATGTCCCGTTAAGTAAAGTGGTGGCTGCATCATCGGCCTTTCCACCATTTCTTTCGCCCTGCACTCTGGACTTAAATCCATACCAGCCCTCTGAGTTGTATGCGCTGGGCAAGGCTGAACCTGATATTTTCGCGCGTAACGTCATTTTATCTGATGGAGGTGTTTACGATAATCTGGGCTTGGAGACTGTTTGGAAGCGATTCAAAGTGGTCTTGTGTAGTGATGGTGGACGAAAGATGGCTCTGGATAGGAAGCCGGCAGGTGACTGGGCACTCCATTCGCGCAGGCTAATTGATTTGTTGGAACGACAGGTCTCTGCGCTACGTAAGAGGCAACTCATTGCTTCGTATCTGGGTCAGCAGGGAATTCCTTTTCGTCATGGCGCATATTGGGGCATCACGACAGCCTACGAAGATTACGATCCCACCCAATTGCAGCCTCAGGGTATAGTACTGCCCCTTTCGGCAGCCCAGCCTGTGCCATCTGTTGCAAATATGGACACTCGATTAGCAACAATAGCAGAAGAACTACAAGAAAAACTAATCAATTGGGGCTATGCCATTACCGACGTAGCCATTCGACGCTATTACTTAAAGTCGCCTGACGTGCCGCTGCCCACTTTACCGTACCCAGGTGCTGGCATTTAAGGTGCTGACTAACTGAAAAGAGAAGCAATCATTGTGTTCTTATCGATAGGACTTGTGGAGTTGTCATAATGGCTAAGAGTGATCTAATTCCTGATCCGTCATCACGAAGCTTACGGATCTTTGCGTTTGATCCTGGTCTTTCTGCACAATTTGATACTGCTGGCATCGGGGAAATTACCATACGCATTCCCTGGGAAAAGAATGCACGGCCCGGCCCGATTGGAGAGTACATAGAAGTTGTCGATGTTGATCCTGCCAGTGGAGTGGCTTACAAACCTGTAGATCTAAACGACGAACGTCTCTTAGCACAAAATGGCCTCGCCCCATCAGAAGCAAATCCACAATTTCATCAGCAAATGGTTTACGCTGTGGCAATGGCCACTATCGGACAGTTTGAGCAAGCACTTGGCCGAGTTGCACTTTGGTCGTCGCATCGTGAGAATGAAGAGAATGAGTACATCGAGAAATTTGTTCCACGGCTGCGAATCTACCCGCATGCACTTCGAGATCGCAATGCCTACTACAGCCCAGCGAAGAAAGCACTACTCTTTGGTTACTTCCCTGTCGGAATCAAAGATGCGAACAATACACCTGGCACACTAGTTTTTACCTGTCTGTCGCATGACATCATCGCACACGAAACGACACATGCACTACTGGATGGCGTCCATCCTCGCTTTAATGAACCAGTCAATGGGGATGTGTTTGCGTTTCACGAGGCTTTTGCCGACATAGTAGCTCTGTTCCAACACTTCTCCTATCCAGGAGTGCTTCGAGATCAAATCGCACGCACTCGAGGCGACCTTGGTGGCGAAAATATTCTTGGTCAACTAGCTCAACAGTTTGGCAAGGCATCTGGTCGTGGACGTGCCCTACGCGACTTCCTTGGCAAGCAAAATGCTGACGGAAAATGGGAGCCACTCAAACCGGATGTACGAGAACTCGAACGGACAACGGAACCACACGCCAGGGGCGCGATCTTGGTTGCTGCGGTTTTTAACGCATTCCTGAAAGTCTATCGCGCTCGCACAGTTGATCTGTACCGTATTGCCAGTGAAGGGACAGGCGTCCTTCGTGAAGGAGAGATTCATCCAGATCTTGCCTATCGTCTTGCTGATGAAGCAGCACGAGCTGCTCTCCAAACACTCCAGATGTGCATCCGGGCAATAGATTATTGCCCACCGGTTGGAATTACTTTTGGCGATTACCTTCGCGCTATTGTCACCGCAGATACGGATTTCAACCCAGATGATCCAAGCGGCTTCCGCCTCGCTTTCATTGAAAGTTTCAGGCAATGGGGCATACATCCTGGAAACATGCGGAGCATGTCGGCGGAGAGTCTACTCTGGCCAACAGGTGTTGCCGTTCAGGAAGAACAAGAAGTTCATCTGGATCGTGAAGATCTGAAAGATTACTTTACACAAGTACAACAACCCACTGAGTCCGGTCAATCTAAAACGCGTCATCGTAATCAGGCAAATCTAAATCAATTCCGTTCCTGGACTTTGGAAAGTGATCGCTTTCAGACATGGCAAGGCATGGACTCGAATGCTGCAGCTCTTTGGAGTTGGCTTGTTAAGGGCAAAGGTCGGAAGTGGGCGAAAGTCATTGGAATCGTGCTTGAAGATGATAACCCACCACAAACAGTATTTCGTAAGGAGAACCCAAATCGCATTTCGGTAGAGGTTCATTCGGTACGGTCTGCAGTCCGCAGAAGTCAACGTGGAGCACCTATCACCGACCTCGTCGTCGAAATTACCCAACGGCGTCGTGGTTTCTTTGATCTCAAAAAACAAAAAGATAACGACGACGGTAAAGTAACAGACGAGCAAGACTTCATCTATCGAGCGGGGTGTACGCTACTAATTAACCCAAACACGATGGAAATCCGTCGGGTAATACGAACCCCTGGAACGATCAAGGACGACGTGCAACTTGACCGAATGCGGAAATATTTGTTGGAGGGAGCCAACATGGCAGTAAATGCTTTCCAAACGAAAGCAAACCATCTGAGGCTTAACGAGCCATTCGCACTTCTTCATAGTGAGGTGGAGAACTAAGCCATGGCTAAACGCAAAAACGCAAGACCAAAACCAAAGGTAAAAACCAAAACGCAGATATCAAGGAAAAAGAAAATGGCTACGCGACTTATCCCTCCTGCCGATGGTGTTATTGTTCGTATGTACCGTATCGGTCATGGCGACTGTTTTCTAATCGCATTCCCAGGCAAAGTCGAAGACAAGCCGGTCTACGTTCTCATCGACTGCGGATATAAACCTGGATCGCCTGGTTTTCTCAAATCAACACCCAAGGCAATTGCAGCCAGTATCCGTGAAGCCACCGACGGACATCTAGATGTCGTCGTGATCACACACGAACATCAAGATCATCTAAATGCATTTACTGCATCGAATTTCAGCGAAAATGACATCACCATCGGACAAGCATGGTTCGCATGGACAGAAGATCCCGACGACACACTCGCTAACAAACTCAGGGTTATCTATAAGGATCAGTTATTAGGGCTTTCCGAAGCTCGTAATCGCCTGGCTGCCGCTGGTGACATCAAATCAGCCGAAGCAATTGATGAATTTCTTGCATTTGAACTAGGTGGGGAAGAAGAGATTCAACCCGCGTTGCTCGGAGCTGCGGCTAAGGATCCTGCGAAATCTCAAAACAAACAAGCTATGAAGTTGGTCAAAGATCGCGCCAAACATGTTGTATATTTGCGTCCACACGAAAAAATCCTGACTTTGCCTGGCAATGAAAATGTCCGAGTCTTTGCGCTTGGACCTCCCCGCGATGAGGATGCTTTGAGTGATCTAAATCCTCAAGGGGACGAAGAATTTCATCTGGCAGCTGGACTGCGTTCTCCAGCCAACTATTTTGCAGCTGCAGCAAGAACTAAAGTATCAGAAACAGATTTAGCCAATCGCTCACCCTTCTCCAGACGGTATGCCCTCGATTTATCCAGTATTTATCAGGATCCAGAGTTTGGTCAATTCTTCACCAACAATTATGGTCATAGCAAAGTGGCAGCTAATTATCCTGACACTGTTGACACATCCACGTCTGATGAAGTGGCATCGAATAATGCAGAATGGCGTCGTATTGATAATGACTGGCTTTATTCTGCAGAAGATTTGGCTCTCGCGATGAATGGAGACACTAATAACGCCAGTCTCGTCCTTGCGTTCGAACTGGGTAAAGGCGGGAAGGTATTACTATTCGCTGCTGACGCACAACGGGGAAATTGGCTCTCTTGGGGAAACGAAGATTTTAGTGATGATGGTAACGCTGTTAGTGCAAAAGACTTGCTCGGCCGTACCGTACTCTATAAAGTGGGACACCACTGTAGCCACAATGCGACAATAAATGGTCGTCCAGATGATGATTTTCCGAACATTGGCTGGATGGCGCGAGGAAAATTTGCCCAGGAGTTTACTGCTATGATCACAGCAGTTCCGAAATGGGCTCAAACTCAGAAAGGGTGGGACCATCCTCGGAAAGAAATCAAAGATGCCTTAATAAAGAAGGCTTCAGGTCGCGTGCTTCAGACCGACACGAACCTTGACGACATCGAGAGACCACCTGGTGTGTCAGCCAGTGAATGGGATTTGTTTCTACGTCGAACCAGTGGTCAGGATCTTTTCTTTGATTTCACTGTAATGCGTTGATGCTTTGGGCTTAATGAGGCGACTTCCACAAGTTCATCTAAGCCTGCCAAAACTCACCTTGTCTCCATTTCGAGGGGACAGATAAGGGGACACTGTGAATGAAAAGAATGAGTTTTGATCGATGATTATGAACTTCACAGCAATAATTCTGTCGCATTTCACCTTGAAGAGGATTGGTCTAGAATCTGTTAGTTACAGGCTTCATCTGCTGTTAAAGCGGTTAGGCCATTTCTGATACTTCATGTATTTATAGCCACCTTCAGGCTCTTTCAGAAACGTTATCTTGCCTTGCTTTAATAACTCTGGATCATGCTTCTGGCCTTCGACGGATTTCGTCATGTAACAGTAACGATTCATTAATGTGGCAAATTGAGTCTGATCGAATAGTCTTGTTTCCCAATCACTAGGGATATTCTCAGCTCGAATGGCGAGCCTTCCCAGCCTGCCGTCTGCATGTGTCATAAACTTTGGCCGGTTGATGATCTGCAAATTGACGTTTGTAAAGTGAACGAATAATTCTCGCAATTCAAGTGGTTCAAATGGACCAGGCAACTTCATCAAATCCGCTTCGAGGATACTTCCCGTTGCATTACAATCATTTAACACAGCAATAAGTGCTATGCAATCGAGACGGATCATCACGGTTTGAGCTTCAAGATTATCAGCGTAATCAAAAGGCTCAATCCCTGTGTCACAAAGGGCAGGTGCCAGATAAACTGTTCCGAGTGTGGCTGGATCTAAATCACACATTGTAAAGAACATTCGTGCAACACAATGGAGATGGTGAAGTTCATTCCAAGCGTAAGCATCTGAGATATTGCCTGATCCTTTGCGTTTGTCCCGATGCAGTGGAATTCGCGAATCCTTCAAATGTGTCTTCAGAAAAATCAATGCTAGCCAAACGAAGAATCTTAATGGTCCATCTCGATGCAATGCAGTCTTAATGTGGGAATATCCTTTTAGCACGTACTCCCGAATGGGAATTTCGAAAATCGTATTCATTAGCCCATTGCAATTTACACAGCAAGGGATGGTATAGCTGCCATAAGAATGGCCAGTGGCATTGGGCAAGTCGATGTATTTACTATGTAACTTGTACCGGTTAAGGATCCAATTCGAAAGAATATGTTCCTTATTGAAATCTGTTTTAGAGGGGGCACGACCACAGATGAAACAACAATCGCCACTTACGATGCTATCTAGAAATCGATCGGTACTCATGTAAACCAAGAATCCAGCATCATTATGAATAGAGCCATCTTCAAGTTGGTAAAGCATGGAAGCACTTGATTGTAAACTGAAAAACGCATGGAACCATCAAGTGTTATGACTGGTCAATGGTCAGCATGAATAATTCAGACTATGACAATAATTTCCTTGGAATATACCATATTTCGAGGCAAGATTGTAGTCCGTATGAACAAGAAAGAACTTACAGAAGCAGACATTCGCACGAAGTTCATTACCCCGGCCCTACTTGGCGTTAATGGGGAAAAGTGGAACTTAATGACTCAAATTCGTGAGGAAATCTACTTCACGAAGGGACAAGTCATCGTTCGAGGCAAAACGGTCAAGCGTGGAGAGGCTAAGAAGGCTGACTACATCCTCTATTACAAGCCGAATATCCCCATTGCAGTCATTGAAGCCAAAGATAACAACTACTCGATCGGCGCTGGGATGCAACAGGCACTGGAATATGCCGAGATTCTCGACGTTCCTTTTGCCTACAGTTCCAATGGCGATGCATTCCTCGAACACGACCGCACCAAAACGAGTGGCACTATAACAAGCGAGATTCCGCTCGATCAGTTCCCCACGCCGGATGAACTCTGGGCACGGTATCGACAGGCCAAGGGGTACTCGACCGAGCAGGAAGCTGTTGTCACCCAGGACTATTTCATTGATGGCACACGCAAGCCACCGCGATACTATCAGCTCGTGGCCATCAATCGGACCGTGGATGCTATCGCCCGGGGAGAAAACCGCATCCTGCTTGTCATGGCTACCGGGACAGGTAAAACCTACACCGCTTTCCAAATCATCTGGAGATTGTGGAAATCAGGGACCAAGAAACGAATCCTATTTCTTGTTGATCGCAACATCCTGGCTGACCAAACCAAGACCAACGACTTCAAACCGTTCGGTCAGGCCATGACAAAGATCACCAATCGCACGGTAGATAAGGCATTCGAGATATATCTATGCCTCTATCAAGCCGTCACCGGCACCGAAGAAGAGCAGAACATCTACAAGCAGTTCTCTCCAGACTTCTTCGATCTGGTTGTAGTTGATGAGTGTCACCGGGGCAGTGCTGCCGATGATGCTGCCTGGCGAAAAGTGCTGGAGTACTTCTCTTCAGCCACACAGATAGGTCTAACAGCCACTCCCAAGGAAACCGAGGATATTTCCAACATCGAGTATTTTGGCGAACCGATCTACACCTATTCGCTACGTCAGGGTATCTCCGATGGCTTCCTGGCTCCATACAAGGTCATTCGTATCGGCTTGGATAAAGATCTTGATGGCTGGCGACCAGAAGCAGGTCAAACCGACAAGTACGGCAACCTGATTGAAGACCGGGAATATAACATCCGCGATTTCGACCGCAACTTGGTCCTGGAAAAGCGTACCGAAGCTGTTGCTGCCAAGGTGACTGAGTTCCTCCGCGCAACCGACCGTTATGCCAAGACAATCATATTCTGTGAGAATATCGACCATGCAGAGCGGATGAGGCAGGCTATGGTTAATGCCAACCCCGACCTGGCTGCTGCCAACAGCAAGTATGTCATGCGTATCACCGGTGACAATGATGAAGGCAAAGCCCAACTCGATAACTTCATCGATCCTGAATCTACCTACCCCGTCATTGCCACCACTTCCAAACTGATGAGCACGGGAGTGGATGCACAAACCTGCAAGCTGATCGTTTTGGATCGTGCCATTCAATCCCCAACAGAGTTTAAGCAGATCATCGGACGAGGTACCCGCATCAACGAGGATTACAATAAGCTCTTCTTCACCATCATGGATTTCAGGCAAGCCACCTCACAGTTTGCTGATCCAAAGTTTAATGACGTGCCCGTGCAGGTTTACGAACCCAAGACCGGAGACTCTCCCGTCCCGCCCGACGATGTTCCGGAAGGGGATGAAGACCAGCCGTCAGGTGATGGAACCATTGGCGACGGCAACGGTCTACCTGGTGACCCACCACCAACTGGCGTTACCAAATACTACGTCAACAACGTGGAAGTGAAAGTTGCCACTGAGCGCGTGCAATACCTCGATGCCAATGGCAAGCTTATCACTGAATCACTCAAGGATTACACCCGCAAAACCGTCAAACAGTCTTACACCTCGCTCGATAACTTTCTCACCGCTTGGAACGATGCTGAGAAGAAACAAGCCATACTGGAAGAGCTGGCTTCGAAGGGAGTCTTCCTGGATGAGTTGGCTGAGCAGGTGGGCCGCGATTACGATGCATTCGACCTCGTATGCCACGTGGCATTCGATCAGCCACCACTGACACGCAAGGAACGAGCAGACAGAGTCAAAAAACGTAATGTCTTCGGGCAGTACAGTGATAAAGCTCGTACCGTGCTGGAAGCCTTGCTGCAGAAATATGCTGACTCAGGCATCACCAGTGTGGAATCTCTCGAAATCTTGAAAGTAGACCCCCTGACTGGCTTCGGCACCCCCGTGGAAATCGTAAAACTATTTGGTGGAAAGCTTGGTTACCTGGCTGCCATTCGGGAACTGAAAACCGCCCTTTATAAGTCTGTAGCGTAACTCATGGCCAACGTCTCCAACATCGTCAAATCCATCCAAGACATCATGCGGAAGGACGCCGGTACCTACGGCGATGCCCAACGCCTGGAACAACTCGGCTGGATGTTCTTCCTCAAAATATTCGACGACCGCGAGAAAGAACTCGAACTCATTCGAGACAACTACAAGTCGCCGCTTCCCAGCCACCTGCGATGGTCGAACTGGGCGACCGATGAAGAAGGCATCACGGGCGATGCCCTGCTTGATTTCATCAACAATACCCTGTTACCCAAGTTGAAAGCCCTTACCGGCGGATCGGATAAGATTACCGGCCTCATCCGCATGACTTTTGAAGATGCCAACAATTTCATGAAGAATGGCACGTTGATGAGGCAGGTCATCAACAAAATTAATGGCATCGATTTCAATGCAAGCGATGATCGCCATATGTTTGGCGACATCTACGAAAAACTGCTCAAAGACTTGCAGTCAGCAGGTAACGCCGGAGAGTTTTATACGCCACGGGCAGTCACTCAGTTCATTGTGGAACAGGTCAACCCCCGTCTGGGTGAAACCATCCTTGATCCTGCTTGTGGCACCGGTGGCTTCCTCGTGTGTGCCATCGAACACCTGCGTAAGCAGGCCAAGACGGAAGAGGATGAACGCACCATCCAGGAGTGCTTCTCCGGCATCGAGAAGAAGCATCTGCCTCACGTTCTGTGCATCACCAACCTGCTGCTGCATGGCATCGATGTTCCGAGCAATGTCCGGCACGATAACACACTGGCTCGTCCGCTGCGGGACTGGTCGCCGAAGGAGCGGGTGGATGTCATCGTCACCAATCCGCCGTTTGGTGGCATGGAAGAGGATGGCATCGAAGCCAACTTCCCCACCGAGTTCCGCACTCGGGAGACGGCTGACCTGTTCCTGGTGCTGCTGATGAAAATTCTGAAGCCCGGCGGCCGGGCCGGGCTTGTGCTGCCAGATGGCACGCTCTTTGGCGAGGGTGTCAAAACGCGAATCAAGGAAGCGCTGCTGAATGAGTGCAACCTGCACACCATCGTTCGCTTGCCGAATGGGGTGTTCAATCCCTACACCGGCATCCGGACGAACCTGCTTTTCTTCACCAAGGGGCAGCCGACGAAGGATGTCTGGTACTACGAGCACCCGTACCCCGCCGGGGCCAAGAGTTACAACAAGGGCAAGCCGATTCGCATTGAGGAGTTTGAAGCCGAGCGGAAGTGGTGGAGCAAGCCTGACAAAAAGGGGGAGTACAGCAAAAGGCAGGAGAACGAACAGGCCTGGCGGGTTTCCATCGATCAGATCAAGACAGGCAACTACAACCTCGATCTGAAGAACCCGCACAGCACGGATGATGGCCCCGGCGATGTGGATCATCTGCTGCCGGAGTACGAGAAGCTGCTGGGGCAGATTGCGGAGACACGAGCAGCACTCAAGAAAGAACTGCACCAGGCACTTACCGCCACGGCTGGAGTGGTGGAATGACGTTGGAGACCTTTTTCGAGAAGTTTGAGCTGTTCGCTGATGCGCCCGGGGCGGTGAGGAAGATGCGGGAGATGGTGCTTGCCATTGCCATCCAAGGAAAACTCGTCCCACAAGATCCAAATGACGAACCAGCAACAACGTACTTGTCCAGAATGGATTTGAAATCTACTGCTCTTGAGAACAATGATGCAAGTCTCGAACGATTTATCCCGTCCACTTGGACTATCATCAAGTTTGAAGATGTAGCATTAGTTGCTGGAGGTGTCACATTAGGTCGTAAACTTGGCGATAGGAAAATGGTGACGTTACCATACCTTCGTGTTGCGAATGTAAAACGCGGCGAACTCGACTTGAGTGTAGTGAAAGAAGTAACAATTGCGGAGGACGAGATAGAGCGATACTCGCTGTTGAACAATGATCTTCTCATGACTGAAGGAGGTGATTGGGACAAAGTTGGCCGTTCAGTTATTTGGAGATGTCAAATACCTCAATGTCTTCATCAAAATCATATTTTTCGAGCACGGATGCGTTCGTCTCAGTTACTACCTATTTGGTTTGAACGATACTTCAATTCGCCAGTTGGTAGGGCATACTTTCAATCAGCTTCAAAGCAGACTACTAACCTCGCTTCGATAAACATGCGCCAAGTCCGTGCATGTCCTATTCCGCTTCCGCCCCTCGCTGAGCAGAAACGAATTGTGGCGAAGGTGGATGAGTTGATGGCGTTGTGTGATCGGCTGGAGGCACAGCAGGAGGAACGGGAGAACCGACATGCTGCACTCGTCAATGCCTCGCTGGCGCGGTTTGCTGATGCTCCGACGCCGGATAATCTTCAGTTTCTCTTTCATCCCTCGTACGCCGTCACGCCCGCCGATTTGCGGAAGATGATTCTGAGCATGGCGGTGCAGGGTAAGCTGGTGCCTCAGGATGTTAGTGATGCGCCAGCAGAAGAACTCTTCGATAGGATTTCGAAAATACGAGCAAAGTATTTGTCCGATAAACGATCAAAAACAACAAAGAAAATACGAGAGCTGAATGACGCAGGATGGTTGCACAATGTCCCACAATCTTGGATTTGGTGTCGGCTCGGTAACCTCGTACTTGATTTTCGCTATGGTACTTCACGAAAATGCACTCGCAATTCCAATGGCGTACCAGTGTTGCGGATCCCCAATATCCAGAGTGGTCGGATCGAATCAACAGATATGAAATATACCGCAATGCCGTCATCTGAATTTGAGGAGCTACGATTACAGGAAGGCGATCTCCTTCTTGTTCGCTCAAATGGAAGCGAGTCACTAGTCGGAAGAAGCGCTGTTGCCTCAATAAATGATGAGGCCTTTGCGTATGCTGGTTACCTTGTTCGAGCCCGAATACCAAAAAATGAGATTTTCACTCCATATATTCAAGTAGCACTCAGCACGCCATTTGTCCGCGAACAAATCGAAGGGCCAATTCGGACCACAAGCGGTGTGAAGAATATCAACACGACTGAGCTTTCGAACCTTGTTGTTCCCCTCCCACCCCTCGCCGAACAGCGTCGTATCGTCGCCAAGGTCGATCAATTGATGGCCCTAGTGGATCAGTTGGAATCCCAACTGGCGGTCAGCCAGGCGACAGCCAGGAAGTTGATGGAGGCGGTGGTAGGGGAACTTACTACCAGGAATTGACTAAATACAGTACGCGATTCATCATTTTAACATCGGCACCGGTAGCGCCGCCGTTGCCGCCATAATCTCCGCTGGCCTTGCTTTCGCATAGCGGTGCAGAGTCAACCGAACGTCTGCATGTCGGGCAAGCGTCTGTAGCACCTTGATGTTGTGAGTTACGGATGCAAGCTCAGTGATGTACTGGCCTCGGAAAGAATGAAAGTCGAAATAACCCTCGCATGTTTTGTAGGGAATACCTGCTGCGGTCATGTCACTGCGTAACATGTAGCAGGCGCGTTTGTACCAGGGGCCGGGCCAGAGTTTGGCTTCTGATGCGAGGGGCTGCAGGAACTGCTCCAACAATGGAATGATCCAAGGCGGTAATGGTTGCTCAACGTGCTTTCGATTCTTGGTGTATGCGGCATGGCAGCGAACCGATGCAAAATTGTCCCCCCAGTGAATATCAGCCTTGCGTAAGGAAGATAACTCGTGGGCACGGAAGCCAGTGCTGAGTGCCAATGAGTAGAGCATGCACCGAGTTGGGCCGTCAAAGGCATTGATCACCCGCTTGCTTGTTCTGGTTCGATCAAGGAGCAATGCTAATTCCTGATGAGTGAGTACACGACGACTACGACGACAATCAAGATTAGTGTTGCCTGCTTTGATTCCGGAAATGGGATTTGAAGTAAGTCGCCGATCCATTACCAGCCAACGGCAGAAACCACGAATTGACTGCAGGTAATGGTTAGCAGTGGCGATACTGCGTCCTTCAGCTCGCATAGTAGCCAGAGTAAGAACAGTTTCTCGAGGGAAGCGTCGAGCTTTGCCATTTCCATCAGCAGGCAGATTGCAATGTTTAATCTGTTTGCCGACGGCGGCTATACCGATGCCAAATAGTACTGCAATTTCCTTCTTGGTGAACTGTTCCTGATTTTCAGGAATGGTTACCAGAGCTTTTCTGCTACGGAGTTGAGCAACATGAGCCTGGATGGGGGCGAGCGTGATCTGGTTAATCCTTTCAATCTTGCAAGCATTCAAGATCAAAGTTGCACGGTTTAATGTTCGTTTCGCGTGTTCTTCCGAAGCACCTTTATTGATGAGGTAATCACGATACTCCTGCAGGTGATCTTCGATAGGCCGATTCCAGTGTACTTCTGCAGGATCAATCAAGCCCGATGCACGCCGTTCTGCCTGGCGTTCGAGGAATGCAGCTTTCTGCTCGGTTGCTTTGCGATCAGAATAGCCCGCAATGCTGACCCGCCGACCTTTGAGCGGATCGACATAACGTATGTACCACTTCTTGCGAACCTTGGTGATGCGTTCACCCTGGGCATTGGTGCGGGTGTACTTCTTGCGGTAAATATGAGCCATGGTTTCTCTCCTGTTTGAGGAGGAACGATCTTATGGTGACACCCAGCCTGGTGACACATGATCAAAGGGTTATGTTTTGTAATCCGAAATCGGGGTATGGATGATTGACCTGCAAATCGTAGTCAGCCAATGCGGTACGAAAAGAACGAAAAGCGTGACCGCAATTCGTTGATTTCGTGTATCGATCACGTTGAATCAGAACCGTCCTTATTTCGTTCATTTCGTACATTCGTTAGGGACCAGATTTCTCGAACTCCACCACCTGAAATTAACTCTTTAGTCATCTGGACATGCCCCAGTCTTTTCAGCAAACAGAGTGCTTCAGATATTTCTTCGGCGGTTTTATTGTGATGTAGAAATGCGGAAATTTGAGTTCTATCCATAGCGTTCAGTTTTTGTAATTGCTTGTGGATGCGATCTGCTAACGGTTCACCGGTCTTATTTTGGAAAATTGTCTTTACACTTGATTCACAGTAATTCCAAATGGCCAATGCTGCTTTAAGGTGCTCAACAGCTACTTGAGCTGTTTGATCAAGCACTGCAAATAAGCAGGAGAGTCGTAACACCTGGGCTTCGGCTCTATTGAGCAAAGAACCATAAAAACCTGGCTTGCCCTCAGATAATTGTGGATAGACTGATTCCCAAAGGCGATCTGCTTTGGTAGTACGTGTGATCAATCCTCTGGACCTTCCCGAATGGATAGCTTCAATCAAACGTGCTACCAATCGCTGATCAGGTGTGTACTCACAGCCATGAGGAAGGCATTGGCTTCGTTGGACAGAAAACCACAGTAACCTGTTCCCCAAGCCATTAGCGATTTCGACATTGTTGAGATACCTGACGATTTCATAGTCTACCCCGTGTGCAATAAGTGAAACATGAGGTTCTTTGCACCTCGTTGGGGAATGCTTGGTCATACTGCCAAGCGGTGTACCATCCCACGCCTCTCGCAATCTGGCAGAAAGAACACTGCCTTGACGTTCACATTGGCGGAGTATGCCAGCGAACTCTTCCTCTATACAGAGCAATCTTTTATCTTTGATCCCTGGATCGATAGGTTGGTACTTTTTACTCGATTTTTTGTGTGTAGTTAGGGGAGCAGAATCTCGAATGGCATAGGTCATTCCCTCACCACTGGCTAATCCACTTTGTACTCTGTGCGTCAGCCAATCATTATCGACCTCAGTCAGATACTGTTTAACTCGATGCCAGCTGGATCCTTTGCGTGCCTTTGAAGATTTACCAACAAGAATTACAAACAGATTAAGATAGTGTTTGTGTCCCTCTACCATGGCATGAGCAGTCCGTCCTAAAATTGAGCCACAACAAACAAGGAGTTGAACGAGTAGAGCAACAGGATCTGCTTCTGAGAAGGGAGCAATGCTATGCACGATCTCACCAGGAATTCCGTGAAAAGCATCCCGATGCAAAGTAAGAGAATTGCAAGGAGCCAACAAAGAGGAATTAGCTTTCGCATGCTTCTGGGATTTGATCTTCTTGGTTTGATTGTCCACATTCACGTCTTGATCGTCGAATAAGGAAAATGACATGGTCCCTAGGCTTTCTGTTCGAGGTAAGAAAAAATTATGATTGCATTCTGTTTGCTCTGCTGGGGAGCCGTTGATTCAGAATCGACCACTTGTTGATCGAATTCCGGAGCCATTCAGCTTGCTTAGGGCATCCGGCAGTTATCCAGGCGTGCAATTCATCAATTCGCCAGAGGGTTCGGCCAGCTAACCGAACTGGCTTTGGTAGTAGCCCAGCACTATGGTAGCGCCAGAAAGTGCTGGTTCCGATTCCAATGATATTTGCGGCTTGTGATGCAGATAGCAGACTGATGCTGCGTTGTTCATTTCCGATGCTTGACATCAAGAATCTCCGAAGGACTGCCAAAAAATGAATGAAACAGTGATGACCGTCGCAAGACAACGCCTGCGTTCGGCTTCGGGCAGCTTAGGAGGTGAGGTTTTCGATTTGGGCGCCTATGGGTCGCTCATGACGCTGAAAAATTTATTTTCTTCCCAATTTTTCAAACTCTATTGATGCTCAACAATAAAAATGCTCAGTGATCGACGAGATGCCGAAAGTATTCCAAATGCAATCAGATATGAAGAATCACAAAATCCGCTTGAAAACTGAACGATTGACCTGTGGCGGTCCTGAATTGGATCTGGGCGCGCACTACTACATCTTCATTTTTAGGGTTGTCGAATTGGTCGCCTACTGAACGCCTGACAGAGACACAATAATTTTCGATTTTGATATGCCGCTTCTTTGAGTTGATGAAAGAGTAACTGAATTTAGATCACAACGGAATTATGTACACTGGTGTACTGTACGAGAAATGGATGTGGTACTGATAACTATTGTGAGCGTGTTTCATCGACTTAACTTGAACTCCACCTAGCACTTGATCGATATTGAGACCTCTTGGAACCTGAACACCATAGGGGTTGAACATGAAAAAAAGAAATTCTCGCATGACGGAACTGCTCAAACGTCGTGAGCAGGTGGCGAAACTCTATTTGGAAGGAAGAACCATTCGCCAGATCGCACAGGATCTTGGGGTTTCCATCGGAACTGTCCATGCCGATCTGCAATACATCGAAAAGGAATGGGCTACTCTTGCAGAACAATCCGTGAGTAAGCGCAAGACGGATATACTTGCTAAACTCGATTTGATCGAAAAGATGGCATATGAGGCCTTCGAAAAGAGCCAGGGTGAAATAGTTGTTGAGACTCAACGAGCCAGGACCAAGGCTGGGTCAGGGGCCAAGGAGATCATCAAGCAGGAAGTGCGTAGTATGTCACCTGGTGATCCGAGGTATTTGCAGATTGTCGGGAATTGCATCAGCCAAAGAGCAAAGCTTATTGGTTTGTTACCAAAGGGTGGTAGTTCTGAAACGGGGCATCTTCCTGTTATTGGTTTTGAAGTGGTCGCAGATACTTTGGAGAACGAAATGAACGAAATCAGTGAGTCTGATAATCACGATGCGACAGATGCGTAATTGTCACGAAAAGAACGAAAAGTGTCAGGGTTAACCTGGTGACACCGGAGGAACAAAACCAGCGTATCAGGGAAATACAAGTAGAGAGCAGATATATGAACCTGTAACCAAGGAATGTCTATCCCTTGGTTGCAGATGCCAACTGTAGAGTGAAATAAATTGGATCAGATTGGACAACTTTAACACTTGTCCTCTTTCTCCCCTCGTCACAATCCGATAGTTACGCATCGAGCGTAGGCCAGGGAGCAAATCAGCCAGATCAATGAACCTGCTACTCCAGACACCAAATAATCATGAGGAGTTTCTGTTCTACCCAAGACCATCGGTGGCCATCATCCTATAAACCTGTAGCATCTGCTGCCGAATTGTCTGGTCATGGATTGGCAGAAGGAGATGTGGTTCACATAAAAATGTAAATCTCAAATCAAAGACAGAATTATCAGTGGAGGACTGACTGAAATATTTACAAAATACAATACCCCAGGATTCTCAAGTAAGAAACGCTGAAAAATGTTTGGTTAATATTGAGGTGACATGGGGATTGAGGAATATCGCTTATGCCAACAGGCTACAGCAATACACAAACTATTGCAGAGATGGCAACACTTGGAAAAATGCTCCACGAGCATCGTGAAACATTGCTTCGAATGATGGAAAGACGCATCGACCCAAAACTATCTCACAGAATCAACGCTGAAGATATTCTCAGTGAGGCTTTTTTACTCGCACGTACAAAATGGGATTGGTACAAGCGACAAACAGGTATCTCACCTATTGCTTGGCTATATCGGATCAGTCTCGACTGCCTGAGTGCTGTGTGGCGTCGTGAAAGTCGCGACAAGCGTGACATTCGTCGCGATTTCCCTATGCCTGATCAGTCATCTATTTGTCTTGGCTTAGGATTAGTACAAACAGGAACCAGTCCTAGCGAAGGCGCTGTTCGTGAAGAAATTCAAAAAAGCATGCGTCAGGTAATGGCACTCCTTAGAACTTCTGATCGAGAAATTCTTTGGATGCGACATTACGATCAGCTTTCATTCATAGATATTGCCTCAATACTTCAAATCACAGAAAACGCTGCTACGGTTCGATACGTTCGTGCTCTGAAAAAGCTCGAAACACTTTGGCTGCAACGATACCCCGTTACAGGGACTGCAGAATGAATTCTACACTATCTGGCAGCAAGCCTAACCTGCGTGAAGAACTATTCGCTAGTCTGGTTCGGGATATGGATCATGCAGAAAACCCTGCACTGCTTCTCGAAGATTTCTGTGTTCAACATCCAGATCAAGCAGAGGAGGCACGTCGATATGCATATTTTGCACTGGCCATCGATCAATCCAAACCGTCTTCCAGTCGTGAGCATCCTAAACAGTTGGGGGATTTTCGAATAATTCGGCAGATGGCCAGAGGCGGTATGGGCGTAATTTATGAGGCCATCCAGGAACGGCTTAAACGACGAGTAGTATTGAAGACAATGAACGCTGGATGGAGTACATGTCCTTCCCGCTTGCGGTTCAATAGAGAACAGGAAGTACTGGCCAGATTACATCAGACGCACATAGTGCCCATTCATACTGCCGACGAAAAGGATGGATTACAGTACTTTGTCATGCCGTATATTGAAGGTGCATCGCTGAATCATGTTATCGAAGAATTCCGAACTCGAGAAACAACCGAAGACAGCACATCTTCCTCTCTATCTTCCCTTGCTGCAGATTGGATGGTGAAAAGTAGTAATTCAGAAGAACAGAAAGCTGATAGGCCAATCGCTGAAGTTACCCAGCAATCAAAACAAACTCCTTCTACGAACGCTATCAACCCACGATCCCTACCGATGCAATATTATCGGTCAGTTGCTCAGACATTAGCTGATGTTGCAGGTGGTTTGCATCATGCACATCTGGAAGGCTTATTGCATCGAGACATGAAGCCTTCCAATATTATGATCGAGCCTCACGGCAAGTGCTGGATCATAGACTTTGGACTCGCTGGATTTCTGAATCAACCAGAATCACTTGCTCAAACTCCAAACGAGGATGAATTTGTAACAGAGCCTTTAACCAAAAGTCATCTTATCGGCACGCCTGTTTATATGGCTCCAGAGCAGTGGCAGCACAAGGCTGATGTACGAACAGACGTTTGGGGCCTCGGCGTCACGCTCTATGAATTACTGACTTTGCATCGCCCATTTGAACTTCCGGCGGAATCAGATTCGACTTTCCACAAATCGCAGATACGGGAGATGATTGAGATAGATTCACCGATTCCACCAGCACAACATGTTCCTAATGTACCAGCAGATCTTGCAGCAATCTGTTTGAAGGCACTGGAAAAAGATCCTGCAAATCGCTACGCAACTGCAGAAGCATTCCGAGATGATTTAGATCAATGGTTACGAGGTGAACCAGTCAGTGTTAGACCAGCAGGATTAATAAGGAAAATTTTTCTCTGGATTAATAAGAATCGAGCATGGGCCACTACACTCGTTTCCCTTGCCATGGTGATGATTGCGATACCCTCGGCGATAGCAATTTTACAACAGCAGCGGTCTGATGAATTGGAGCAGCAATCTTATGTTCAGAAACTTATGCATTACCGATTTGTTAATCGGCAAGTTGGTTGGTCTGAAGAAGTAAAGCAATTGGCTCGGCTTGCAGTGAAAAATGGCAAAACTCAACAACTAACCGATGAATACGCGGCAACTCTTGGATGTCTGGATGCCACTATGGTAAAACGGTTTCAAGGTTTCAGCGCCTCGGGGGTGGCTTTTGATACTGCTGGTCACCGCTTGTTAATTGGTGGTTCAGAATCCGAAGCTGCAAAAGTCTGGCATACGCAAAATGATGAAGTTTTCCGGTCGGAACTCAAAGGCCATGGCCCTGTAGCTTTCGCAGTTAATGGAACACCACTGCAACTCACCCGTAGTCCAAAACAAGCTTCTGCATTATGGCTTTGGGATATTAGCAAGCAGCAATTGGTAAGAGAATTTTCCTGGACTAAACTAAACAACTCACGCAATCTCGTATTCGCATTGTCATCAAATGGCTCTTATGCAGCTGTAGCACAATCATCGGTTGATCGAGGGGTTATCTATTTGTGGGATACTGCTTCCGGCGAACCAGTTCTGACAATCAATAACCTTGCAACTTCACTAAGTATTTCACCTGATGGCAAGTTTCTTGCAGTTGGAACCCAAAAAGGAGTTGAAGTCTGGTCAACTGAACGGAAAGCTCTTCATGCAAATCTTGTTTCGATCAATGGAATGCACGTACTTTCGATTGCATTTGGCCGCGATCCTTGTCGTATTGGCAATCAATGGCTATTAGCCGTTGGGGATGCAGGAAGTCTTATCACTATCTGGAGGTTGGAACAGCAACAACAAATTACATTCTGTCGTGGATCCCAATATGAGATTCACTCATTGTCGTTCAGCCCTGACGGTTCACTGCTTGCATCTGCAGGGAGAAATAGCGCCAAAATCTGGAATGTGGCAACAGGCCAGGTGCTTCTGGATTTAGCTGATCGAAATACCATGTTGGGTGTGGCATTTTCATCTCAAGGTGATCAGTTAGCAGTAAGCAGTGTTCAAGCTTGGGGAGGAGCTTCATCATCTGACAGAGGCGGCGTCGATATTTGGAAATTGCATTCAAATCGGGGAATTCAAACATTAAGTGGCATGACTGGTGCTGTTGGCAGAGTCTTTTTCTCACCCGATGATAAACTTGTTGTCGCGTTATCGCATGCATGGCAAATTGGTCTGTGGGAAGTTGCAACTGGAAAATTAAAATACATACTCGATGCACCTCGAGGATACTGGCTGGATAATTTTGCTCTTTCCTTCAACAAGGAATGCACTCAATGTGTAATGAGTGCAGGCGAGGAGGCAAGACTCTATGATGTAGAGTCAGGGAAATTACTTACCTCATGGAAGCTGCCGCCAGGCTTGATGGATAACTTGGCTTTTCAATCAACCGACAAGCTGATGTCAATTCGCTTCGAAAATGAAGCAGGCACAATTCCTGCATCGCGGGGGCAACAACTGATCTACCGAATACGTAATTTATTGGGTAATCAGCCGTTAGATCCATTGCACCAAAATCGTGATTTCAATCATTCTGTTTTTGATGCCAAGATGACACAAGATGGAGGGATGTACTTTGTCAATGGCCTGTCATCGGGACCAGCTGGGCTCGAAGGGAAAATAAAAGCCTATCAAGTAAATACCGGTAAAGAAATATGGTCTGTGCCATTCAAATATCCAGAAACGTATGGCTCTACTGATATTGATCCGACTGAGAAACTTATTGCCTGCTTCACCAATTCCCGAGATTCAGCTGCATTGTTAGACATTGCTACTGGTAAACATCTTGGCGATTGGTCATTGAGCGATTTCAACAGAATGTTTGTTAGTCAAAAATACTGGGTTCGGTACCCCCCCGGCACACTTATACATGGTGAATCCTCGGCACCTCTCGTCAACTTTGTTCAGATTGGTGAACCACGCTACACCAATTTTGCCTTAAACAGTTCTCAGAGCAAACTTATTTGGGGCAATCAGGATGGAACAGTTATGTTAGTCGATATTCCAAGAATGCAACGAAGCTTAGCAGAAGTCGGATTGGGATGGTAATTGATTTCATTTTCTAGGTAAGAATCTGAAGGAAAGAGATGGTTATCACAGGGAGGAGCCGTTCATTACCTGGAGATGAGTATCATGTTCAAGCTGTTCTTTACAATTGCCCGATTTGCCTTGATTGTTCTGGTTTTCTTGGAAGTAACATATCCGATCCATGCTCAAACCTATGATCTTCGAAACGATTGGAGCGATATAAATAATCCGAATGGTGTTTGGAGCTATCGACAAGGCAATAGCGTTTTATCAAGTGGCACATATCCAGCGGGTGATTTCGATCTGGCACAACCCGCATGGTTAGGTAGTCCACCAGCGCTCTGGCTTAAAACACAATCAAATGGTTCTGGATTAGATTCTCAAATTGGCGATGTGGTTACTCATACAGTTCCGACTAACCTAACAAACGTAGTATGGACCAGCCCTACTTCCGGAATCATCGACATCAATGGAGGTGTTTGGATGATTCGTGAAATCGACCGCTCAAATGACTGGTTTTTACGGGTTAATGGCAACCTATTGTCTTCAGGTAGTATTGCTTCAGGTGATATTTATGATCGTTCTAATCCATTCAATTTCGATAATGGTTCGGGTGGACTGTTAAATAATCTGTCAGTAAATGGAGGGGATGTTTTGGAATTGTCATTTCAAGCAACAGGCGATGGTGTCGGAGATTATGTTGGCGTCGAATTATCTGTAACTTATGCAGTGCCTGAGCCAACTACGTATCTACTCATTATCACTACTGGACTTTGTGCCACGTTCTATTTGTGGCGAAAACGACAACGGGAGGAAATAGCATATTCGTCTTAAGGGCAATTCAACACCACATAACACATAAAGAATCTTGTTATCGTTGGTGCACCCTTGCATGTGCGATAAGCTTCGAGACAACCAAGATAGGTGACATAGCACTAACCGGGCCAAATAAGCCTGCTTGACTTATAGCTGTCACAGATTGAGTATCTATGTCTACACTCCTCAAAAAGTTCTGTGCCGTTTCCTGAAGAGTATTACATCAAACCACTGGTCGTAGAAAGCCTTGGTTGTGAGTCTGATAATCACGATGCGACAGATGCGTAATTGTCACGAAAAGAACGAAAAGTGTCAGGGTTAACCTGGTGACACCGAAGGGGACAAAACCAGCGTATCAGGGAAATACAACTAGAGAGCAGATGATTAAACCTGTAACCAACGGATGGCTTCTCCCTTGGTTGCAGATGCCAATTGTAGATTGAAATTAATTGGATCGGATTGGGCAAATTCGACACTTGGCTCCTTTCTCCCCTTGCCACAATCACACTGTCGTACATTGAGCGCAGGCCGAGTGCGAATCAGCCAGATCATGAACCTGCTACTGTTGACACCGGTTACTCAAGAGCAGTTACTGTTCCCGTCCTAGACTATGAGTGGGCATGGTCCGATCAAGCTGAAGAAACTGCAGTCGATTTTTCTGGAGATAGATTGGGGAAGGCAGAGAAAGAAGTGGAAGCTTTTACTACCATAATTATTTCTTGACAGGTGCTAATTTCTGCAGTTTCTCCTTCTCTGCCTGCCACTTCTTTGCTTCATCGGGATTATTGGATTCAGTGTAGAGTTGGATGAGGCGGTCGAGGGCTTCGGAAATTCGGACTTTGACAAGTTGGGGAATTTTGGCTTCGCGCTGCTTCATGCCTTCGTAGCCTGTGAGAATCAGTGGTTCGGCATCGGCATATTTCTTTTGGCCGAGGAGAGCTGCGCCGAGGAGGACTTGAGTGTTGAAGGTGGTCCAGGCATCGGGTTCTTTTTTCTGGCGAAAGTTCAGAGCTTCACGGGCGGTGGCTTCAGCATCGATCCATTTTTTTTGATAAAGCAGGTTAAGTGCAAGGCCAGCTAGTTCACTGATGTACGTTGGCGAAGATTCACCATCACGCTTCTTAATAAACTGTACTAATTTTCGTTTCCATTCCTCAGCCTTTGGAAATTGGTTATCCGCTTCATTGATTTCAACTGCATCTTGCAATATGTTTTTCGCAAAACGATGCTGATACCGTTGCCTTTCAAGTTCTAATGCAGTTTTCTCGATGAGTTCCACAGCTTCGTGGAGCCTGCCTGCATATCGATAAGCAGAGGACAAATTACCCTGGATAGTCAAAGTATCAGGATGACTGGACCCAAAGTTATTCACCTGAGCAGAAACTGCTTTCTCCAGCAATTTCAGTGTTTTCGCGGGTTGACCTGCATTTCGATACGCTTCAGCGAGGTTATTAATTGTTTGAAGGGTATTAGTATGATTTTCACCAAGTATCCTTGTCTGCATTTCAAGAACACTTTCAAAGAGCTCAATGGCCTGTGGTACTTTTCCACTGGCACGAAGTGCCCTGGCAAGACTGCTTAACGTAGCGAGCGTATCTGGGTGTTGCTCCCCCAGTTTTCTTTTTTGCAATTCACCGACTTTTGTCAAATTTGAGATTGCTTCTGGATATCTTCGAGAATTGTAAAAGGCGACGCCCAGATTGCTCAGCGCACGCATTCGTTCTGGATGATCTTCGCTGTAAGTTGTTTCATAAGTCTTGCAGATGTCTTGGAATAAAGGGAAGCTTTTATCAGATTGTCCGATTTCATCATAAATACCTGCCAGATTGTTTTTACAAATAAGAGTATTGTAACCAGTCTTACCAAATTTTTTTTCTTGAACTTCAACCATCTCTTTCATTATCTGTAGTGCCTTACCGTATTTTCCCGTTGCGGTATAGATCCCTGCCAGATTATTCTTACTGGTTAGCGTATCGATATGTGTCAGTCCCAGCTTGTCGCTAAAAAAGGCATCGACTTTTTCTGCCAGGTCGAGTGCCTGTTGAATCCTACCCATAGCGAGATATGTCATAGATAGATTGGCGTACACTAATATTTCCTCCTGATCCAGAAGCTTCATATTGACATTTGGGTCACACAATTGCTCATAAATAGACAAGGCATCCTGATAATTGCCCGCCTCTCTGTACAGTATGGCAAGATTATTCAAAATGTGTCTATTCAGTTCATTCCCTCGAGGCATATTCTGCAAACCGGATTTCCTGATGGACCGATACTCCTCGATCGCATCGTGAATGCGACCCTGCATGCGATACGCATCAGCCAGATATGTTCTTGCGATGATTTTCTCATCATCATATCCAGCTCCTTCTGCTGCCAATACAGGTATTGCATTTCGCAATATTACTTCAGCTTTCTTCGAATTTCCCAGATTGATCAGTGTGTTGCCTAGAAGTACCTGCAAACGTGCAATGACCAGTGGGTCAGCAATGAGTTCAGGTTGTAATTGGTCTGCTGCCTGCTCAGCACGGGCCAGCAGTTGTTGATAGAGTGGAGGTCCACCTTTCACTTCGGACCTGGGATTGATACCGTTTAAGAGTTCTGCAAACAGAGCGGTACCCTTTTCGACCTGGTGTAATCGTTGTTCCGCTTTATTACGCTGTACTTCCTTTTCATCTCTTTCTTTCTTGGCGGTAGATTCATTGTTCCGCGCTGACTCCTCCGCATCCATCGCCCGACGCATCTGCCATAAACTGCCCGCGAGCCCTGCCAGGAGTGTCAGCAGTATTCCTGCAGCGAGCCGGAATGTCACACGTCGTCGTTTGCTCTCCTCTTCCGCCTTCGTCGTTGCCTTTACCGCGGTTAATTCGGCTTGCTTCAAACGTTCTTCCACTGAAAGAAGATAACCGGTCAATTCCTTTGTCAGTTCGCTCCCATCACGGGGTCGGTCGTCACGATTAACCGACAGGCAGCACTTGGCCAATGTGATGAGTTCATCGTCAGCTCCGCAGGTTTGCAATCGATGGTAGGCTTCAGCCAGATCAGCATCAACAGCCTGGCGGTAAATCTCTAAGCCGTTCTCGCCCACATATGGCGGTTTACCGGTAAGAATTTCGCAGAGAATAGCACCCAATCCAAACACGTCGGCACACTCGTCAAGTTGATCAACTTCTGCCCGTGCTTGTTCGGGAGCCATGTAAGCTGGTGTGCCCAAGACAGAGCCGGCCTGGGTGTTGGGGATGTCGGTAGAGTTGCCGCTACTGCGTTTTGTCTGAACGGAGCCTTCGGAAGATGCACGTATCTCGGGCCGATGAACAGATTCTTTATTGCGTTCCGCGGATGATAGTAGTACTTTTGCCAGTCCCCAGTCCATCACCTGCACTTCACCAAATGCGCCAACCATAATGTTCTGTGGCTTCAAATCGCGGTGAATCACCTTGCGTGCATGGGCATAGGCCATCGTCTGGCAGACCTGTTCAAAGATTTTGAGAAAACGTGATCGCTCACACGATGGATCGCTACGCTCCTTCAGTAATTTTGCAAGTGTCTGTCCTCGTATAAGCTTCATGGTGAAGTAAGGTCGTTGATCTGGAAACTGTCCTAATTCATATACGGGGGTGATGCCAGGGTGTTGTAACTGGCCAGCAATTTGCGCTTCTTCGACAAACCGTTGTAGAAGTTCCGTCTTGCCTGCGTGATTCTGAAGCATCACCTTAACTGCAATCTCGCGTCCCAAATCTTCATCGCGACCACGAAGCACGGCGCCCATGCCACCACGGGCTATTTCTCCTTCGAGTTTATATCTATGTTCTGGGAGTTTTGATGGAGATAATGGCGTTTCTGATGTAGTTGATTGGCCAGCTTCAGGTAACTGTATTTGAGGCAACTGCGGTGTCGTGGCTGCCAACGCTCGTAATATGCTATCTCCAATAGGAAGTGATGAAGAAATATTTGGTATCGAAGCTTTAGATGGGTCAACCATGATTGCCTCAAGCATGCTATTCTGGATTGACAAATTATCGTGACAACTCGCAGGTTGTTGCAATTAGAAATTGTCGCTTTGTAAGTGATTTTGTGATTCTGATAGCACCTGAAATAATTATTTCCCGCTCCCTCCTCCCTTTCCTCCTTCATGCTCTAACTGTCATCCTGCCTTGCAACCATCATTGTGAAGCCAGCACGCACCCGGAGACAGAGCGACGGCAAACAAAAAACTGAAGGATTGCGCAGCCCAGGCTGAAGCATTTGCAGCCGTTTTCCTAGAAATGGATTGGGGGAGGCAGAGGGATCATCAAGAAAGTAAGTTAACTATCAATCTGAACTGGCAATTCGCCTTCTGGCGTAATCGGCATACTCTCCAGTATTTTCAAGTTGTAGATATGTACGCCAATGTGTTTGAGCTTGGTCTATTTCCCCATTTTCATCAAGCAAATCAGCTAGATTGTAGCGATAACTTGAACAGGCTGGATCAATTCCCACTGCTTGCTTCATTGCTGCTACAGCTTGCTCAATGTGCCCTAGTTCGGCCAGAACATTTCCCAGGTTGCTCCAGGCTTCTGCAAACTCTGGATCGATCTCGACAACTTGATGATAACGTTCTGCAGCCCGTTCTTTTTGTCCCAGTTTGTGGTGTACATTGGCAAGGTTGAAACATGTTACAGCATCAGGGCCACCAGTAATGAGTGATTGAAGGTATGCATCGCTGGCTTCCGCGTACTTTTCCTGTTCTTCGAGAGCCAAACCTGTTGTAAACCAATCTTGTGCCGATTTAACAGGGTTGGAAGTCTGAATGATTTTGTTTTCTGGGTGTTCTCCAAAATCGAGCAGTGGTTGCCCATGTGTTTCGGCTAATTGTCCATTCCGAAGTCGAATCATCAAACGACCGTTCAGCTCTAGCAATCCTAACTGTGCTGCAGGGTCACCAGAAGTGAGCCAACCCTTCAATTGTCGTAGGCTTTGACGTATTCGCTCCGGTTTAACACCAGCTGTCGTCAGATTACTTAGTGTCTTTGCCCAGGAAACCTGTTGAAAGTCATAAAAGGAAACGCCATGTTTCGTTTCAACTGGTTCAACTAAACCATGCCGAACCCAGCGAGCAAACTTGTCAGGAGCAATTTTGAGAAAACGAGATATTTGCACACCAGTGTAAAGCTGATGGACAGTTTGAACAAAAGAGTCTAACCCAGAGCGTTTAAGAAACTCTTCCTCAGAGACCGTATCAATTGTTGCTCCCAGCTTTTGCAACCGTTGTACAGTTCTAATCTGAGCGGTGGGTTTGCCTGCAGTGGTCAATAATTCGCTTTCCTGGCCGACCACGACATAATCTGTTTGTTCACTGACTGCCGGAACAACCGTGCCACCACAGGTTTTGACAATCTGCGCGGCTTCAGCGCGGCTCATGGATGCAAGTTTGCCAGCAAATGCAACTTGTCTTCCTTTAAGCCAATCACTGTTAGTCGAGCTATCCATGCTTGTCATTCCTCGATTAACTCCACAAAGGCAGGCGCTCGCAATTCGCCTCCTGCTGTTCTTTCCATGCAAGTGATTTTGCAATAAAGGCCAGGATCAACCCATACACCTTTTATCTTACAAGGGATGATCGGCTTCGCTCTCAGATTACCTCGAAGCCAACGATTTAGCTTCTTCCGAAGTTTCGTATCGAATCCTGTACCTACTTTGCCTACGCATTTTAGCTTCCCATCACTTAAGGATGCAAGGATCAAACTGCGGAAGTCGTCTTTGCCTGATGGAAGAAAGCCAATAATCACGCAGTCAAGAATTTCAGCGCGTTTGATCTTAACCCAGTCGCCAGACCTTTTACCCGGCTGGTATGTGCTGTTGGCGCGCTTGGCAATGAGTCCTTCCAGACCTCGGCTGCACGCTTCAGCGAAAAGTGCTGTTCCATTCTTTCCTTCTATTGATGAGGAAAGCAGCATTCTGCCCTGACCATATTCGTTGACGAGTTCCTTCAGACACTCGCGTCGTTGATACAATGGCTGGTGCAGTAAAGATTGATGGTCTAAATACAGTAAATCGAACACCATGTAGGTTGCAGGTGAAGACCGTGATAGCAGCTTAATCTTGAATGGCGAACGTGACTGCTCACGGGATTGGAGCATCCCAAAGTCAGATTTTCCCTCATGCAATACAACTATTTCACCATCGAGAATAGTGCCGCCAGGAAGGTCTTTGAGAAACGATAACTCTGGATAACGATCTGTCATGTCTAGGCGGCGTCGATTGACGAGTCTTAGCGTCTTGCGTTCACTGAATGCAAGCGTCCGTGTTCCGTCCCACTTTATCTCAAACAGGAAATCTTCGGAATCAAATGGTTTCCCCGATTTGGCCAACATCGGGGAAATAAAAGCGGGAAGTATTTGATCGAATCGTTGCTTCATTAAATGCTACGACGATTTTCTGCGAAGTTCCTTGGTTTTCCCTTTGGTACTTTCAGCCATCTTCCTTGGTGGTTTCGACACAGCCTTTTCGACCTTGCCCCCTGTTGCCTTAGCCACACTTTGCCGGAGCGCATCCATCAAATTGATAACCTGAGTTTCTTCAGGTTGCGGTGTTGAAACTATTTCCTTGCCAGCAACCTTAGCTTCAACAAGCTGAATCAGTTTTTCTGCATAGACATCTTTGTATTTGGTGAAATCAAACTTCTTGTCGGTTGTTGAGCCTATCACTGTTCTCATCAAGTTGGTTTCTTCTTTTGACGTGTCAAGCTTGGGAACTTCATCATCAAAAGTTGAGGTACTGTTAATTTCGTTCGCATAGTTCAAAACTGTCATAGCAATCAGGCGATCCATCGGGCGAAGAAGAACTAACTGCTCTTTCTTATTCAATACAACCTGGGCAATTGCATAGCGTTTTTCGTCTACCATTCCCTTTTGAAGGAGGACATAGGGCTTTTCGCCTATAGGCCCATCGGGAACGAGGTAATAGGTTTTGTCGCTATAGAAAACCGGATCAATAGCATTCTGTGACACAAAGGTCTCTATTTTGATTGCTTTGTCATTCTCGGAACGAAGCTTTTCAAGTTCATCCGTATCGACAATGACGTACTGCCCTTTGGCATACTCATAACCCGAAACTATTTCACTATGAGAAATCTCGTTGTGAATCGGACACCACTTCTTGTATTGAATCCGGCTGTTGCACTCAGCATGCAATTGATTGAACCGTACTTCATTTGTGTCGCTTGAAGTTGCGTTGAATGCTTTAACAGGCAACGAGATTAAACTAAGCTTGAGAAAACCCTTCCAAGTCGAACGAGGTGCCATGCCAGTTCCCCATGATAAGCACCTCCGTGCATCTTTATTATTCCCACTTCATTGTCATTTTTTGTTCAACTGCTTGCAAGGGGTTTCATCGGCTGGTAGGGTGATTTGTCTTAATTGCTCCCCTTATGACCTGCATACTCCGCATGCCTTATTTACTTTGGTAACGTCGAATGGGACTGCAAGAATATCAAAATAAGCGTCATTTTGCCCGTACTCCCGAACCGGCTGGCAAGAAGTCTACTAAGAAAGGCCGAAGTTTTGTCGTGCAGAAGCACGATGCCCGTAACCTGCATTATGATTTCCGGCTGGAGTTGGATGGGGTTCTCAAGAGTTGGGCAGTACCTAAAGGCCCCAGTCTAGACCACAACATCAAACGATTAGCTGTGCAAGTAGAAGATCATCCCATTGAATACGGTTCCTTTGAGGGGATCATTCCCAAGGGTGAGTATGGGGGCGGAACAGTGATGGTATGGGATCGAGGCACCTGGGAGCCACTTGGAGATACTCAGGAAGACTTCAAAACCGGGCGGCTAAAGTTCAAGCTTAACGGTGAGAAACTCCGTGGTAATTGGATGTTGCTGCGTACCAATCGTAGCCAGGGTGAGAGCAGTAAACCTCAATGGCTACTCTTTAAGGAAAGGGACAGTGAATCACAACCGTCTGAGAAAGGTGATGTGCTACTTGAATCATCACGTAGTGTTTTGACAGGACGGAGTCTTGCAGAGATAGCGTCGGAACAAGAAGATGTTTGGTCGTCTAAGTTGGGGAAGGCAACGCAGTCGTCTAACAAGCCAGTGAAAAGGCGCAAGCTGCAAATCCCTAAAGACCTGACGACCAGCATGGAAAAGTATGATACGAAGAATCAGGAATTTGCTGGGGTACGGCTGACCAGCCCAGAGAAGATGTTGTATCCCGAAGATGCCATTTCCAAGCTCGAACTTGCAGCATACTATCAAATGGTCTCCAAGTGGATGCTACCACATTTAACAGATCGCCCCATTGTCTTGGTTCGCTGTCCAGAAGGGCGTCACGAGGAAAGTTTTTATCAGAAACACCCTGCACCGGGATCGCCTGAGTCGCTTCGTCAAATCCCAATAAAAGGCAAAGAGAAAACTGAGAAGTACTTTGTGGTTGCAGATGTAAAAGGACTAATCTCGTTGGCTCAAGTAGCTGCGCTGGAGGTGCATGCCTGGGGTTCACGGTCTGATAAACTTGATTACCCTGACCGGTTGATTTTTGATCTCGATCCTGACACAGAATTGCCTTGGAAAATAGTCATAGAAAGTGCACACCAAGTTCGAGGCTTACTGGAGGAACTAGGTCTGAAAAGCTTTGTAAAGACGACAGGCGGGAAAGGCTTGCATATTGTCATTCCCATTGAACGTCGGCACAACTGGGAAGAAGTCAAATCCTTCTGTCGTCAAGTTGCCCACTTGATAGTCAAATATGATCCCCGTCACTTCATCGCTAATATGTCAAAAGTACAACGTCATGGAAAAATCTATATCGATTACCTGCGAAATGCCCGCGATGCTACTGCTGTAGCTGCCTATTCGCCGCGCGTTCGCTCAAATGCTTCGGTTTCTGTGCCAGTTAGCTGGAAGGAACTGGGCAAGATTCCAAGTTCTAGCCATTACACAATAAGGAATCTGCCAAAACGGTTAGCCAAGCTGAAGCGCGATCCGTGGCAGGAGATAGCACACATTCGCCAGGGACTTGTTAATCCAATCAAGACTCTGGCACTCATACAAAAGAATCGGAACTGAAATGGCTCGACCAAAACGTCAGAAATCGATCAACGTACTGTTCATCGGCAACAGCTTCACTTCCCGCAATGACTTGCCAGGACTGATTGCGCAACTAGCAACTGCAAGTGGCATGTCTATGCAACATAAGCTCATCTTTGCTGGTGGCGCATCGCTTCGTGCACACTGGAACGCAGGTAAAGCCAATCAGGAAATACAAACAGGAAAGTACGATTACGTAGTGCTTCAGGAGCAAAGTACCTTGCCTATTAAGAATGCAGTCAGAATGCACGAGAATATACGTCTCTTCGATGAAGTAATAAAAAGGGCAGGTTCAAAAACAGTCCTCTATATGACTTGGGCACGTCAACATCTTCCTGAAACCCAAAAAGCAATTTCAGAAGCCTATACCAGCATCGGCAAAGAACTGAAATCGATAGTCGTCACAGTTGGAACAGCATGGCAGAGGTTCCAAGCTAAGCACAGTAAACCAGTCTTGCATGACCGTGACAAGAGCCATCCCTCAATGGCTGGGACTTACTTCGCAGCATGTATCTTCTTTGAAGTGTTATTTGGAACATTACCTGTCAGAAGTGATATCGAGGTTACAGGAATCGATACCAAAGATAAAATGTTGCTAGAAAAGGTTGCCAAACATGCAAGACCACCAAACTTTAAATCTTAATATCCAGTTGCGTCTTCCATATGGGACACCGACGCGTATTGCGTATTAACAATTAAAATGTTGGGCTGCTAATGACCACAGTGTAATATTCGACCCCACAACATCTATGTTTTAGTTTGTATGCTTGTGCCGTTGGGAACTGGTCGTGTCGTTACCCAAAGACTGCTTCGGGGCGAACAGTCAATCGCAATTTGTAGTACAATGGGCTGTTGTCCCGTCCTAACCGGAGTCTACACTCCCCGTGAGTTATGAACAAGGAGTGTAGGAATGGAACGCGCACAGATGTCGTTTAGCCCGGAGTTGAAGCGGGCGATTGTAGAAGAACTCGAAAGTGGTCAGCTTTCACTGCGAGAGGCGCCGGCACGTGGGCATACGACGGTCAGTCGCATACAACTGTGGCTGAAGGAGTATGGCAAGTATCAACCCAAGCGTGACATCGTTGAGGTCGTTATGAAGAGTGAAGAAGAGAAGATCGCCGCCCTGGAGAAGGCGCTGGCAGACGCTCACCTGAAGCTGCTGGTGCACGAGAAGATCATCGAGGTGGCCAGCAAGAAGTACAAGGTGGATCTAAAAAAAACTTTTGGGCCGCAGGCGTCGAGCAGTCTCGAAGGGAAACCTCCGCCGGCCTCGCACGGCTCTGCCAGGCGGTAGGCCGGAGCCGGGATGCGTATTACAAGCATCTCCGGCGACGCCGGGATGACAGTAACGAGGAGGCAGCGATCTTGCAGCTGGTTGACGAGATTCGCCAGGAACAGCCCCGGATGGGCACGCGCAAGCTGGTGGATCGGCTGAAGACGTGTCACGACACGGAGGTAGGCCGAGATCATCTGTTTGCCTTGTTGGGCCGGGAGCACCGTCTGGTGAAAGTGAAGAAACGCTTTGAAAAGACGACCTATTCGCGTCATGGCTATGCGGTGGCGCCGAATCGGATCAAGGAGCTGGTGATTGACAAACCGAACCAGGTGCTGGTCTGCGACTGTACCTACCTCAGAGTGTTGGGACGAAAGTTTGCGTACCTGTTCCTGGTGAGCGATGCGTACACGAGACGGATCGTGGGGTATCACGTAAGTCGGGACTTGTCGCATTACTCAGCGGTGATCGCGCTGTCAAAAGCGGCGACCTGGCTGAAGGAGTCCCAGGGCGTGACGGGTCAAGGCGTGATTCATCATTCGGACCGAGGCTGCCAGTACTGCTGTCATGAGTACCTGGCCATGCTGAAGTCGCACGGAATGGAGTCGAGCATGACCGACGCTGACCATTGTTACCAGAATGCCATCGCCGAACGGATCAACGGCATCCTCAAGGATGAGTTCAACCTGGATGCGGAGTTCATCAATGTCAACCATGTACAAACGGCTGTCGAACGAGCCGTGGAGGTGTATAACACCAAACGACCGCACTGGAGCCTGGGCTTACGCACTCCAATGGAGATGTATGAACTGGCTGCCTGAACAACCCCAGAGGTTATTGACATGTCAATATCCCCCCAGACCCCCCTGGACTACTACTACTTACGTGTAGACTTTATTTAGGACGAGAGATTTTGTTTTGATATCCCGACAATAATTTTGATAGTAACTTATCGAGCGATAACTCGCGCCACGCTTTCTATCCCTTCGCGAATCACATTGTGATCAAAAGCTGTGAAACCGAACACTAGGCCGGGTTTGGTTTTCTTTATGGAATAAAAATCGCTGGAAGGTACCATAATGCTCTGCTGACGGAGACGTTCCGAAATAGCTTCGGTGTTAACATCGGCTTCTCTGAAGAAACCCATCAGGTTCATCCCGCCATCGATATGCGGGAAGTCCAGGGGTAGTTGGTGCTTCCTGGCAGCGTTCAGAAATGTGGCGAGTTTAGCTGCATAGTTTTTACGGCAACGACGTATATGGGTGTAGAAAGCACCAGAGTAAACAAATTCTGCAAGGGTCGCTTGATCTATCAATGGGCCGTGGTCTTCCATGATGAGGCGAAGCGTTTCGAAAGGATGTATCAGTGCTGGAGGCAACACTGCATAGCCAATACGAAGTGAAGGGAAGAGCACTTTACTCATCGTGCCCAGGTAGATCACCCGCCCTGCGACATCAAGACTATGCAAGCTCGGCATCGGCGGTCGAGTATAACGGAATTCGGAATCGTAGTCATCTTCGAGCAGCCAGGCTTTTGCTTTTCGCGTGAACTCAAGCAATGCCATTCTGCGAGCCACAGGCTGACAAGCACCTGTCGGAAACTGACGTGAAGGCGTTGTGTAAATCAGTTTTGCTGCTTCGATTTTTTTGGGAGGCAAGGCTCCATGGGCATCAACGGAAAGTGGCCGAATCAGTGCTCGCGCCTTGTGAAACGCCTCTCGCGCCCCGGGATATCCCGGATTCTCTAGCAAAACGTGATCACCAGGTTTGAGCAGAATCTGGCTAAGCAGATAGATGGCTTGCTGTGAACCTGTGGTTATTGCGATTTGTTCCCAATTGCAGTTCACACCTCGACTTTCGTGGAGGTATAAAGCTAATGCTTGCCGGAGAATCGGGAGGCCCAATGCATGGGCTGATTGATAATGTAAGATCCCGGTGCTGAACTTACGTAAGGCACGAAGCCTAAGCCGGTTCCAGAGCGTGAGCGGGAAAAGTCGAACATCAGGCTGACAAGGACGAAAGGGAATCGGATCATGCAGAATGGTTTGAGAAGCCTTGAAATGAAGTCTGTTATGTCTGTCTGATGCGTTCGGCCTTGTAGCATATCCTTCAACAATTGCCGGTGTAACGTAGATTCCGGAACGGGGTCTGGTCTCCAGATACCCTTCACCCGATAGGCGATCATACGCCGCAATTACAGTGTTTCTTGATACACCCAAGTCGCGTGCCAGATCGCGACTGGATGGGAGAGAAGTACCTGTGACAATGAGGCCTGATTGAATCTGTTGTTTCAATCCGAAGAAAAGCTGATCCTGCAATGAGCGGCCAAGAGTAGGATTGAGAGTAATGGAAAGTAACGGCTTGCGACTCATGCTATTCTCTATCTGGTACCATGATAATTCACAATTCTGGAGCTTTACTAGATCCAGATATGCTTCTTATATTCCGGGTATCTCATGTCACCAACTTGCTCTTGAGAAAGACAGTCCATGATCAACGTACCACGTCGCCAGTTGTTGCAGTTAGTAATGGGGTCGCTTGCGGCTGGATTGGCTGTGCAAGCTTGTTCTGCCTACTCGTCGATGGAAGTTCTTTTGGAAGGCAAACCAGAAGGGAAGCCTGGAGACTTTGAATTCCTTACTGGCGAGTGGAAGATCAAGAACCGTCGCTTGAAAACGCCTGGCGGGAAAGAATGGGATGAGTTCGACGGAGAAGCCACATGCTGGAGCATTCTCATGGGAGTCTGCAGCATAGAGGAATTGCGAATACCTGCTCGCCATTTCGCAGGTATGGGCTTGCGGCTTCTTGATGTTCAGAAGAAAGTATGGAACGACTATTGGGTTAATGCCAAGAGTGGTGTACTTACCACACCAGGACTCACCGGAAACTTCGAAAAAGGAGTTGGTACCTTTTCAGCCGAGGAGATGGAAAACGGAAAGAAAGTGATTTCCAAAGGCGTTTGGGATCGAATCACTCCCAGTTCTTGCCGATGGTATCAAGCCGGATCCAACGATGGGGGTAAAACCTGGAAGGAAAGTTGGTTCATGGACTGGACTCGGGTGAAGTAGCGATCCGAAGCTAGGGGGTACTCTCGATGACTGCTAAACCTCTCACAGTAATTCATGGCGCATGCGGACATGATTGCCCTGATACCTGTTCATGGAAAGTTGAAGTTCGCGATGGAAAAGCTGAGCGGATGTACGGCGATCCTGACCACCCTTTCACGCGGGGTACGCTCTGCGGCAAGGTGAATCATTATCTCGAACGTGTATATCATCCCGATCGAGTGCTTTATCCACTCAAACGCATGGGTGCAAAAGGGGAAGGTCGATTCACACGTGTGAGTTGGGACGAGGCGTTGAAGGACATCGCTGCCCGTTGGTTAAGCACTATGGATGAAAATGGTGCAGAGGCCATTTTGCCATATAGCTCAGCTGGTACACAGGGACTGATTCAGTGTGCGTCACTGGATCGGCGCTTATTCGGTCTGCTAGGGTGCACCCAACTCGAGCGAAGTATCTGTGGCGAAGTAGCAGCCACTGGTCTAGCCACCACGCAAGGCAATGGGTTTGGCGCTGATCCGGAGGACCTGGTGCACAGTCGATACATCGTGCTCTGGGGAACCAATACGGTTGTCACCAATTTGCACCTGTGGCCGATTATTCTGGAGGCCAGGAAGAGGGGAGCGAAGGTCGTTGTCGTTGACCCCATCAGGACCCGCACAGCTGCTCAGGCGGATTGGCATATTGCACCAAGGCCCGGGAGCGATGCAGCACTGATGTTAGCCATGATGCACATCATTATCCGTGATGATCTGGTAGATCATGATTTTGTATCACGTTATGCCGAGGGTTATGAACAGCTCGTCGAGCGAGTGAAAGAGTATTCTCCCGTCAAAGTGACGCAGATCACTGGCTTGTCAGTCGAAGAAATCGAACGATTCGCGAGAGAGTATGCAACGATCACTCCTTCGATGTTACGTCCGTTGATTGGCATTGAACATCATCGGAATGGAGCGATGATGTTTCGCACGCTGGCATGTCTTCCTATCCTGATCGGCGCCTGGCGGCATCGGGGTGGCGGTCTAGCTCGTTCGACTCATTCGCTCCAGTATTCGACTCTTAACAATAGTGCCGTGCTAATGCCAGAGAAGAACCAAGCAGACGTTCGCACTCTTAATATGCGAGACCTTGGCAAAGATTTATGCTCGAAGGAACTGGCTCCACCCATTCGTAGCTTGTGCATCTATAACTGCAATCCGGTGGTTACTATTCCCAACCAGTCAAAAATCATCAAGGGCTTGCGGCGAGAAGATCTCTTCACCGTGGTGCATGATCTCTTCATAACAGAAACGGCTCGCTTTGCGGACTACGTTCTGCCTGCGACCAGTCAGATTGAGTGCCTCGATATTATTCCCGCTTGGGGACATCATTACCTGACGTTAAACCGACCGGCTATTGCACCGTTGGGTGAAGCTGTCTCCAACACCGAGTTCTTTCGCCGTCTCGCTAAAGCTTTGGGAAGAACCGAACCCTGGCTCTTTGATAGCGATGAAACTTTGCTTCGCATCGCATTGAATTCCAACCATCCGTGGATGAGTGGCATCACCTTCGAACGACTCTGGAACGAGGGTTTTGTCAGGCTAAATCCAGAGCGAGATTGGATACCTTTTGCTCACGGTGATTTTGCCACACCTTCCGGCAAGGCAGCATTATGGTCTGAATCGTTGCGAGAAAAAGGGCTCGATCCCTTACCTGCCAGTGGAGAGATACGCCAGGCTTCAGGCAGACAATTGCAGTTGATCACGGGCAAGACGTTGCACTTCCTTAATTCCAGTTATGCTCATGTGGAGCATCATCGTCAAAAGGAAGGAACACTCTTTATTGAGCTTCATGCGGACGATGCGAAAGCCCGTCAGCTGAGTCATGGAGAAACAGTAAAGGTCGGCAACGAGCAAGGAATGATCACAGCTGAGTGCCGCATTTCAGATCGGGTGCAGCCAGGTGTGGTGTGGATGCCTTTTGGCGGTTTCGGCGATGTGAAAGGCCAGGCTTGCTCGGTCAATATACTTACCCCTGAAGAGCCAACTGATTGGGGCGGAGGCAGTGGCTTTTACGATGCTTTTGTGGAAGTTGAGAAATGTTAGCAACGGATCTTAAATGGCCTCCCGCATCAAAGACTATCAGCTAAGGAGAAATCATGTCCCATCAACCCGATTACACACGCCGACCAGAGGCAGATGAGTATTTCGAGTATTACCAAAACTACATTAATTGCGTTCCTGCAGGCGATTTTTTCAACTTGCTCGACGGACAGATCTCGGAACTTCGTTCTGTCCTGGGAAATGTCAGTGAGCAGGAGGCGATGAAATTACATCCTCCCTATACCTGGACCATGAAGCAAGTGGTCGGTCATCTCATTGATGCTGAACGAATCTTCGCTGAGCGACTTCATCGTTTTGCTTCGGGCGATCTACAACCGATTCCTGGAATGGATCAGGACCCCTATATTGTCAACAACGATTATGTGAAACCAACGCTGCCAGCGCTGCTCAATGAGCTGATTCACCTTCGTCAGGCGAATGTTCTTCTTCTACGCCGTATCAAACCGGAAGCCTGGGATAATCGAGGCGTAGCTTCCGATCATCCTGTCACAGTGAGAGCGCTTGCTTACATCCTGGTAGGACACATCAATCATCACCTCAAGATCGTTCGCAAGCGTCTGGGTAACTAGTGTTTAAACCGACTTCTGATGATACCGGATATTGGTCTGCCTTGATGCCCATTTGGTCGACTGTTCCTGCTCTTATCACATACCCGCAACCAATCTATTAATGCAATTGATTGCGCGGAATTCCAACTGTCTAATAAATTGCAACTCAAACCTGAATCAGTTAAGCTAAGTCAACCCGCCTGCATTGTGTTGTTTTCCATTTTCCTACTGGTTTGCTTATGCGTTGGTCTTTTCTTGTTATGCTGCATCTCATGTTGCCAGTAACGCCGGCACCGGGACAGCAATTTTCAGCAGAGAAAGTGGAGTTCTTCGAGAAGCAAATCCGACCTATCCTGGCAGAGAAATGTCTTGCCTGTCATGGATCGAATGTTGCCAAGGTCAAGTTGCGACTCGATTCGAGAGATGCTGTACTCAAGGGCAGCAATAGCGGTGTCATCGTAACAGCTGGGCAGCCAGACAAAAGCAGATTGATGGAAGTTCTTCTGCACCAGGGTGATGTACAGATGCCGCCGTCGGGTAAATTATCGGAGGCAGAAATCAAAGCTATCGAGAAGTGGATTGAGACAGGCCTGCCCTGGCCGGAAAACATCAGACTTGCTTCCCCTGAAACCATTGCCACTGTTGCAAAAAAACACTGGTCGTTTCAACCTATTGTTCATTTCAAACCACCTACTGTCACCAATAAGAACTGGATACGAACCCCGATTGATTGCTTCATTCTGGCATCACTCGATAAGGCAGGCATTCAACCATCGGCACCGGCAGAGAAATATACCCTGATTCGCCGTGCAACGTTTGACCTGCATGGACTGCCACCAACCATTGAGGAAGTAAATGCATTTGTTGCCGACACTTCGCCCGACGCTTACACCAGGATGATTGACCGACTGCTCGCTTCCTCACGCTATGGCGAGCGCTGGGCACGGCACTGGCTCGATGTCGCCCGTTACGCCGATAATAAAGGGTATGTCTTCTTCGAAGATAAGAACTATCCGTGGGCATTCACTTATCGTGATTACGTTATCAATGCATTCAACAGGGATGTACCGTTCGACCGCTTCATACAAGAGCAACTGGCTGCAGATCAACTGAAACTGGAAGATACGAAATCCTTGGCAGCCCTGGGATTTCTGACCGTTGGCGGGCACTTCATGAATAATACCCATGACATTATCGATGATCGCATTGATGTACTCTCGCGTGGGTTATTGGGTCTCACCGTCACGTGCGCCCGGTGCCACGATCATAAGTTTGACCCAGTCTTGCAGGCTGATTACTACTCGCTGTACGGTGTTTTCAGAAGCAGTACGGAGCCGTTGGTGCCGCCGCTCTGGGAGCAGACTCCCCACACGAAGGAGTATGAGAAATTTGAAAAAGAACTGACATTACTGGAGAAGAAACTTCTAAACTTCGTATCAGCCCGGCATCAGGAACTGGTGACGGGCGCCCGTCAACGTGTGACGGAATATTTATTGGCAGTCTATGCCACGCGCAATCAGCCGCCGGCTGATGACTTCATGCTGATTGCTGACAAGGGCGATCTGAATCCGACCATGATCAACCGCTGGCGGGTTTATATCGAGGAAGCGGGCAAGCGAGGCGATCAACTCTGGAAACCCTGGCATGCATTTGCAGTATTGGGTGAGAAGGAGTTTGCTGCAAGAAGCGAAAGGATAAATCAAAGCATCAAAGCGGAGAGTGGCTTGAATCCACTGGTCAAGAAGCTGTTTCTGACGCCTCCGCGAGATATGCAGGAAGTGGCAAAACGTTATGGACAGTTGCTCGAAAGCATCGAGCGTCGCTGGAAGCATCTACTTATCAGATCGTATTTCAGGGGCAAGCCGCTTCCCGTCAAACTGGACGATCCTGATGCGGAACAACTGCGTAACGTACTCTACGGTCCACAGTCCGCTGCTGATGCGCCGCTTGAATTAGACTGGGGTTTCCTTTCTCTATTTCCAGACAGGGCAACGCAGGAAGAATACAAGAAACTGATCAAGGATGTGGAAGTTCATTGCGCCAAGGGGCCGGCCCGGGCCATGGTGCTGAACGATGCAACCAGACCTTATGAACCGAGCGTGTTTCTGCGTGGTCAACCTAACCGAATGGGTGAACATGTACCTCGGCAATTCCTCGCAGTTGTAAATCCACAGCGAAAACCGTTTAAAAACGGCAGTGGACGGCTGGAACTTGCGCAGGAAGTTACATCGAAGAAGAATCCACTGACTTCCCGTGTCACGGTGAATCGTATCTGGATGCATCACTTCGGCACCGGGTTGGTTGATACACCGAGTGACTTTGGCTTGCGAGGCTCTAAGCCAAGTCACCCAGAATTACTCGATTTCCTGGCTGCTGATTTCATGGAACATGGTTGGTCGCTGAAGCGATTACACCGTCAGATCATGTTATCCACAGTGTATCAGCAGCAGAGTCTGGATCGAACGGAGGCTTTGGCCAGGGATTCCGAGAACCGTTTGCTATGGAAAATGAATCGCAAACGGCTGGAGTTCGAGGCACTGCATGATTCCATCTTGAGCGTGTCCGGCCAACTTGATGCTACCATGGGCGGGCCATCGGCGCCCCTCTTTGCCGGCAAGAACAGACGGGCCATCTATGGGTATGTGGATCGACTCGATTTCCCCAGCCTGCTCACGACATTCGATGTACCCAACCCAGCCAACAGCTCGCCACAACGTAACCTGACGACGGTAGCTCCCCAGGCACTGTTTCTTATGAACGGACCGATGGTGCGGGAAGCTGCTGGTCGAATCGGTGCGATGAAAGAAGTTCAGCAGGGCATAACCAACTTGGAAAAGCTTCATGCAGTGTATCGAATACTGTTTCAGCGCGTTCCAAGAGAGCGGGAACTTATGCTTGCTCAGCAGTACCTGGGAGGCAAACCAGGCCAGGATCGCTGGATTGACCTCATACATGGTCTGATGATGACGAATGAGTTTGCGTTTGTGGATTAATTGGAGCGTTTGATGCATCTGTATTCCCGACGAAATATGCTGCAAAAGTGCGGGACCGGCCTGGGAATGATGGCATTGGCAGGGGTACTCGCAGATGATCATGCATTGGTGATGGAGCCACCCTCACTTGATCCTATGACTCCCCGCCCACCTCATTTTCCGGGCAAGGCCAAGCATGTCGTGCATCTCTTCATGAACGGGGGGCCTTCACAGGTTGATACATTTGATCCCAAGCCGATGCTTGACCGTAATCACGGCAAGCCACTGCCTATCCAGAACTTCCGTACGGAGCGCAAGACCGGAGTAGCAATGCGCTCTCCATTTGCTTTCAAGAAGTATGGCCAATCTGGGATCGAAGTAAGTGAGCTATTTTCCAGAACAGCTGAACACATCGATGATATGTGTATCATCCGGTCGATGCATGCCGATGTGCCTAATCATGAACCTTCACTCTTACTGATGAATTGTGGTGATGGCAGACTGCCTCGTCCCAGCTTTGGCTCATGGGTTACCTACGGTCTCGGCAGCGAGAGCAAGAATTTACCCGGTTTTGTTGTCATGTGTCCTGGTGGGTATCCCATTGTTACCACACAAAACTGGCGGTCTGCCTTTATGCCTGGTGTCTATCAGGGAACCTATATCGACAGCCAGCACACTCAGATTGATAAACTCGTCGAATATATCCACAACACCAGCATGACCCCACAGCGGCAGCGGGAACAACTTGATCTGGTTCGGCACTTGAACGAGCAGCACTTGCAGGCTCGTCAGCAGGATCAGATGCTTGAATCACGCATTCGTACTTTTGAGCTGGCATTTCGCATGCAGAGCGATGCAGCTGAAGTATTCAATCTCAACAAAGAGACGCCAGCTACTCGAGACCGTTACGGCCACACCACCCATGGAAGACAACTGCTCTACACGCGCCGCTTAATTGAAAGAGGTGTTCGTTTCATCCAGCTCTGGAGCGGAGCAGGGCAGCCCTGGGACAATCATGATGGGCTGGAGAAGCAACATCGAGCACTGGCGGCCCAGTGGGATCAACCGATAGCTGCATTCCTGTCCGATTTGAAACAGAGGGGTTTGTTTGATTCAACTCTAGTATTGTGGGGTGGCGAGTTTGGCAGAACGCCTGTAGCGGAACTGCCTCAGCTCAATGGACGTGATCACAACCATTATGGTTTCACGTGCTGGCTGGCCGGTGGCGGTATCAAGGGGGGGATCGTGCAAGGCAGCACGGACGAGTTTGGCTTTCGCGCCGTTGAGAAACCTATGCATGTACACGATCTGCATGCGACGATGCTGCACCTGCTGGGGTTTGATCACACACGCTTAACCTACCGCTATGCCGGCCGTGATTTCAGGCTGACCGATGTGCATGGTAAAGTATGTAAAGAAATTCTGAGTTGATGGTTGGGTTTTCCCATTTGAAAAGAACGAAAAGTGGCAGGGTTTACATGGTGACACCGAAGAGGACAAAACCAGCATATCTGGATATTGGAACTAAAGAGCAGTTGTTGAAACCTGTAACCAAGAGACTAAGCATCCCTTGGTTACACGACTCACTCATGAGATAATTGATGAACTAACAGTCTTCCTCTACCAATTCCTCAAGACTGCTGGATTTCGAATTGCGGCGATACGCCACATAGCCGCAAATGCTTAGCGTTCCCAGAATCAATGCCCAGGTACCCGGTTCGGGCACGGCGGCGATCACGATGTTGCCACCGTTGTCGGCACCGTAGTTGCCGAAGCCATCGTCGCCGGTCCAGGTGATGCCGAACTGTGGGGTCACCGTGTACAAATCCGGCACGTTGTAGCGTATCTGGAAGACCTGGCCGTCGAAGTTAAAGAGAGCACCATCACTCAAGCCAGCAAAGGTACCGATGCCCAGGTTGCTGCCTTTGAGGATCATGAAGGAATCGAGGAAGTTAGCCTGGTAGGTTCCTAAGCGGTCGCCAATCAACTGAATGCCAGGCACCATCACATAACTTTGTGTGGTGCTGTTGAGGATCAGTTGATCGTAGCCGGTACCTACCACGCTTCCCTGCAACTCAACACGGAAGCTGGACCCCGCATTGAAGTTGATGCCGCCATTGATCGTCAGGATACCCGTGTCGCCGGGGTTGCCCGGGCTGACCGTGCCTCCATTGAAGTTGACCAGCTTGCCGACGATGCCACTGCCCCCCAGGGTAGCGCCAGCGTTGACCGTGTAGTCGCCAGTGGCTGCTGACTGATTGCCATTGATGATCAACGCACCGCCAATGACGGTTGTGGGACCGGTGTAGGTATTGGCTGCGGAAAGGGTGAGCGTACCGGACGACACCTTCTCTAAACTAAAACCACCACTGATCACCCCGGAGACGCTAGCCGTGGTGGATGACCCGATCCGGCTGTTCCCGGCGAGGGTGACACTCCCGGTGATCGTTGAGCCCGCATCTATCCGCAAGGCACCAAGGTTACCCGAGTTTTCCAGCCAGCCGTTACCATTGATGGTGAAATTGTTCGCATACGTTCCAGACTGCAGGTAGACCTGGCTGCCAGTGTTCACCACGACAGGCCCTGCCCCCAGTTGATTCTGCGTGGTCACGGCAACGCGGGCACCATTTCCACCTGCAGAATTACCCACTTGCACCGTGCCGGTGAAGCCGCTGTTGTTGCCGGTGGGGAGATAGGTCGATTCATTCTGGTTCCCCGTCCCGAAATAGTTCAGGGTGCCGTTACCGGAAAAGGTGGTGCTGAAACTGGAGAGATCGTTCCGGTAGTAGCGTAAGGTGGCGCCGGGATTGATGGTCACTAAACCCGCTCCCAGGCTTCCGGTGAATGCCGCGTTGCCTACTTGCAGGGTTCCTGCACTAACGGTGGTGGTGCCGGTGTAGGAGTTGTTATTGGCGAGCACGAGCGTGCCCGCGCCCGACTTGGTAAGGTTGCCACCCGCAGTAAGAGCCTGAGAGACCGTAAAGGTATGGGGAGCGCTAGCGATATCGAATCCACCACCGTTGCCCCCCCAGTTGATGGGACGAACATTATTGGAAAAGGATGTACCAGTGATTCTCAGGATGCCTCCGTTAAAGTTGAGGCCATCGCCACTGTTACCCAGGTTGCCATCGCCGGCCACGCTGAGAATTCCGGCGTTCAGGTTGGTGCCGCCGGTGTAGGTGTTGGCTCCGGAGAGGACGAGGGTACCGGCGCCGAGTTTGGTCAGGCTGCCACCCGCTCCAAGTGCTTGAGAAACGGTGAAGGTGTTAGCGGCATTGGCAATATCGAAGCCGCCGCCGTTAGCGCCCCAGGTGATGGAGCGAGTGTTGTTGGTGAAACTGGTGCCGGTGACTTGCAGGGTGCCGCCGTTGAAGGTAAGACCTCCCAAGCCCAGATTGCCATCACTGCTCACACTCAGGGTTCCGCCTGCGAAGATGGTGCCACCGGAGTAGGAATTCGGTGAATTTGTCAGCACGAGTTTACCCGGGCCAGCTTTCGTGAGACTTCCACCGTGTTGGATTACCGAGCTGAAGGTGATCGTGTTGGCGGGATCGGTAATTTCGACCGTGCCGGGAGCGGTCAATTTAACCCCACCACTGTAAGTGAATGGACTGCTACCAGTGATCTGAAGGGTGCCTACAGAGCTAAGGAAAACCAAATCTCCAGTACCAGCCCCCATGTTGGATATGCTGGAAACACTGAGGATGCCCCCTGAGATTTGCGTAACTGAATGGGTATTGTTCCCCGTCAGGGTCAACGTCCCGCTGCCCAATTTGTTCAGGGTCAATGGCTTGGATACGCTACCATCTTGCAGTGTGCCATCGAACGTGCTGGAGACATTACCATTGCCGACGCGCAAGATGCCACCGACATTGGTTGCGGGATTGTTGATGATCGTTCCCGTACCGGCCAAAGCTCCAACATTGACAGACAAACCATTCACATCCAGCGTGTTAACAGCGTTGACCGTCAGGCTGTTAGTGCCAGCCCCCAGGGCACTGGCGTTACCCAGGATGACGGTCGAACCCGCTGCTCCCGCCAGGTTGGTGCCGCCGTTGTAGGTGTTGGCTCCGCTGAGAATCAGCGTGCCGGCACCGAGTTTGGTGAGTCCGCCGGCACCACTGATAAGACCACTATGGGTGAGAGTCGTGCTGCTGGCCACATCGATACTGCCACCAGGGGCATTGAGCGTGGTGCCACGGGCAGTGGTGAAGGTGCCGGTGGTTTGCAGCGTGCCGCCGTTGAAGGTGAGTCCGCCGCTGCTGTTGCCCAGGTTGCCATCTCCTGCCACCCTGAGGATTCCGGCGTTCAGGTTGGTGCCCCCGGTGTAGGTGTTGGCTCCGGAGAGGACGAGGGTACCGGCACCGAGTTTGGTCAGGCTGCCCCCTGCACCCAGGTTTTGGGAAACGGTGAAGGTGTTGGCAGCGTTGGCAATATCGAAGCCGCCGCCGTTGGTACCCCAGGTAATGGAGCGAGTGTTGTTGGTAAAGCTGGTGCCGGTGACTTGCAGCGTGCCGCCGTTGAAGGTGAGGGCGCCGCCGCCGCCGCCGCCGATGGTGCTGCCCAGGTTGATATTACTGCTCACACTCAGGGTGCCGCCGTTAAGGAAGGTGCCACCGCTGTAAGTACTATCTGTATTTGTCAGCGTAAGGGTGCCCGGGCCGGCTTTGGTGAGACTTCCAGAATTTACTAATTGCCAGCTAAAGGTGATGGTGTTGGCGGGATCAGTAATCTCGACCGTCCCGGGAGCGGTTAAGTAAACAATACCGTCGTATGTAAAACCACTGCTGCCAGTGATTTGCAGGGTGCTTCCTGAGCTCGAGAATTTCAGGCTACCTGTGGCCCCCAGGTTGCTGCTGCTGGCGACACTGAGGATGCCCCCTGAAATTATCGTGTTATTATGTGTATTGTTCCCCGTCAGGGTCAATGTCCCGGTGCCCACTTTATTCAGATTCAACGGCTTGGATGCGCCAGCATCTTGCAGGCTCCCGGCAAAGGTGCTGGAGACATTGCCCTGACCCACTGAGAGGTTTGCTCCGAAAGATGGATGATTATTGATGATCGTTCCCGTCCCGGTCAAGGTTCCGACACTGACACCATCTCCAGCAAATTGGCCATTCAGATCGAGCGTATTGCCAGCGTTGACCGTCAGGCTGTTGGTGTTGGCCCCCAGGGCGCTCGGGTTACCCAGGATGACGGTCGAACCCGCTGTTCCCGCCAGCGTCGTCCCTCCGGTGTAGGTGTTGGCTCCGCTGAGAATCAGCGTGCCGGCACCCAGTTTGGTAAGTCCGCCTGCACCACTGATGAGACCACTATGGGTGAGAGTCGTGCTGCTGGCCACATCGATGCTGCCACCGGGGGCATTGAGCGTGGTGCCGCGAGCGGTGGTGAAGGTGCCGGTGGTTTGCAGGGTGCCACCGTTGAAGGTGAGGGCGTTTGCAGCGGCCCCGAGGTTGTTATCCGCCCCCACGCTCAAGGTACCAGCATTTAGATTCACCCCGCCGGTGTAGGTGTTGGCTCCGGAGAGGACGAGCGAACCGGCACCGAGTTTGGTCAGGCTGCCACCTGCACCCAGGTTTTGGGAAACAGTGAAGGTGTTGGCAGCGTTGGCAATATCGAAGCCACCGCCGGTGGCACCCCAGCTAATGGAGCGAGTGTTATTGGTGAAACTGGTACCATTGACTTGTAGCGTGCCGCCGTTGAAGGTCAGTCCGCCGGCGGCGTTGCCCAGATTACTATTACTGCTCACACTCAGGGTGCCCGCACTGAGGCTGGTGCCACCGGTGTAGGTGTTATTGCCAGAGAGCGTCAGGGTTCCTGTCAGCGTTTTCTCCAGGGCAAAGCCACCACTGATGACTCCGGAGACTGTGGCTGAGGAGGATGTCCCTATACGGCTGTTACCGGCGAGGGTGACACTTCCGGTGACTGTCGAACCGCTATCCATTCGCAGGGCACCGAGACTATTCGCGCCTTCCAGCCAACCGATGCCGTTGAGCGTGAAGTTATTGGAGTACGTTCCAGATTGCATGAATATCTGGCTGCCGCTGTTGACGGTGACGGCAGCGGTGCCCAGTTGATTCTGATTATTGACGACGACGCGGGCACCATTGCCGCCGGGGCTGCCGACTTGCAACGTACCAGCTAAGCTGCTGTTATTGATGCCCGTGAGGATGTACGAGGATTGGTTTGCGACTCCCGTACCGATAAAGTTCAGTGTCCCGGTGCCGGTAAAGCTTGTCGTCAGTGTGTGTTGATCGTTCCGGAAGTAACGCAGGGTGGTGCCGGAATTGATCGTGGCTGTCCCGCTTCCCAGGCTGCCGGTATTGGAACCATTGCCGACCTGTAGCGTCCCGCCGGTAATGGTTGTGCCGCCGGAGTAGGTGTTGTTGCCGGAGAGGACCAGCGATCCCAGTCCCGTTTTTGTCATCCCGACGCTGCCAGCGAGGACCGAGTTGATGTTGGCAGTTAGCCCGGTGGCCACCCGGATTTCCCCGGCAACCAACCCTGAAGCACTGCTGCCCCCGGAGACCAGGGTAATGGTTCCCGAATTGAGGGTGTATGCCCCCGAAGTAAAGGAAATGCCAAAGGCGGAGACGGGACTGACCGTGATCGGATTCTGATTAGCTCCGGCAAAAATCGCGGTTTGGCCGTTTTGCCAAAGTCCGGACCAGTTACTGGAAACCAAATCCCAATTACTGTTGGCTGCCCCGGTCCAGGTGGTATCCTGAGACCAGGCTTGCCCCATGGGTAGAATACCTAAGACACATCCAAACAACAATTTACGACGGATGTGGCTCAGAGACAGAAGGCGTTTCTTCGACATGGCAGCGTTCCAGCAAGCGATAAAGAAATAATTCCCTATCTACTTATTGCAACGCGTGTGACAGCATTTTGGAAAAAATGTTCTGTCGGGTTGGGCCGAAGGGGCCGTTACTGAATCAATTCGCCTATTTCCTGCTTCAAACGGCGTAAGATTCTCGATTTCGCCTGTCGAATGGCGGAGGGGGAGACGCCCATTTCTTCAGCGACCAGAGCTGGCTGCTGGCCATCAATGACAACACGCCAAAATGCCCGCCACGTCACTTCTTCAAATTCTTTCCGGACCAGTTCCAGGGCCCGGTGGTACAGATCATTCAGCATGACAGCACTGTCTTCATCAAGCCCTGGATCGGACTGATGTTGTGCAACATTGTGGATGAACAGCATAGCTTCGGTGCCACCACTGGCTTGCGGCTGCTTGCCCGTTTTTCGGAAGTACATCAGCACTTGATGGTTGACTATACCTCGCAACCAGCCACGAAAGGTATCTTCCGGTTTCTCTTTGCGGAAATGCTGCAACGATTGGGAAGCAGCATGGAACACTTCCTGCACAACATCATCGGAATCTGATTCCTGCACACCCCGGCGCTTTACCCAGTGCAGCACCAGGGGCTGGTAGAGTTCAGCCAACCGTTTCCAGGCATCTCCATCGTTTTCACGCAACCGAGCCAGTAGACTTAAGGAAGTCTTCTGGCTGGTATTCGTGCGATTTTCGCCTGGTGCTGACATCCACGTTTCCTGTCAATCCCGGTGCTGTCACACCAGATGCAATTATGATAATGGTGGAATGCACCGCTGGCATACCTTTATCTTGATTTGAGTTCACAAGACATGCCCTCCATGGATTCGTGTCCCACACCGGAGAAACTGCTGGCACTCCAGTTGGGAGAGCTGGATGAACTCACCAGCGAAGAATTGTTTCAGCACGCAGAGAACTGTCCAAGCTGCCTCAGCAACCTGGAAAAGTTGGATGGAGTCTCCGATTCAGTCATCCAGGTGTTACAGCAGAAAAGTCTTTACCAAGACAATCGGGCATTGGAGTCATCCCGGGAAGTACCGCCTTCTGGTGAAATGCCTCGATCACTCGGGCGATATCAGATACTCGAGGAAACCGGGCGTGGCGGCATGGGTGTGGTTTACCTGGCCTGGGATACCTCCCTGAAGCGCAAAGTAGCCATCAAGATGGTGGTCAGTGGAAAGTATGGAGGAAAACAGGAAGAACAGCGATTCCTCAAGGAAAGCGAGGTGGTTGCCAGGCTACAGCATCCCAACATTGTCCAGATTTATGAAGTAGGGCAACATCAGCAGTTACCATTCCTGGTGCTGGAGTGGATCGAAGGGGGGACACTGTCCCACTATCTGTGGTCGCACAAACTGGCTGCACGAGATGCCGCGGCTTTGATTGAACAGCTTGCTCGCGGGTTGCACTATGCCCATACCCTGGGGATCGTTCACCGTGATGTGAAGCCGAGCAATATCCTTCTGGCGACTCGCTCTGGCGCTTCCAGCATCAGTTCAGCCATGCTCTCAGTCAACCAGACAGCAGAGCAGCGAGCCAGAATCTCGCAAGCAGATTTACCGATCAGTGAGTTCATCCCCAAGATCACAGATTTTGGTTTGGCCAAGTTAGTGGATGACAATACGGCGTTGACTCAGACAGGTCAGGTGATGGGGACGCCGAGTTACCTTTCACCGGAACAAGCTCGCGGCAACAAACAGATCGGCCCGGCCACCGATATCTACGGTCTGGGAGCTATTCTCTATGAACTCCTCTCCGGTCAGCCACCACACGTTGCCAGCACATCGATGGAGACGGTGCTAAAGGTCATTCAGGAAGAGATCAAGCCGCTATCTCAGATCGGCAAACCCATACCCCCGGACCTGGCGACGATCTGCCATAAGTGCCTGATGCGTGATCCGGGCAATCGCTATGCATCAGCCCTGGACCTCAGCAACGATCTACAGCGGTTTCTGCGAGGCGAGCCTATTTCCGCTCGCCCGGTTACCAGTTGGGAACGTCTCTGGTTCTGGTCGCAACGTAAGCCTGCTTTGGCTGCTACTATTCTGATAGCTCTGCTATTTCTTCTCGTCGGCAGTGTAGTCTCTCTGTTCTTTGCCATTAACGCCAACTTCCATGCTGAGGAAGCCACCAAACAAGCACAGCGTGCCGACGCGGCCAGCAGGCAAGCGATGGAGGAGCGTAAACTGGCTCATGCACAATCGGCATCGTTACTCTTTAACCAGGCCATGACACTCGCCGAAGGTGGCAAGATCGATCAGGCAATCCCATCGATGCTGCGCGCCTGGAAACTGGTACCCGAGGAAGATACCGCCTTTCAGAATGCCATTCGTCTGAATATCGATGCATGGCTGCAATATGTACCACGGGTGCTCTGGCAGCACGATCTCCATGACGAAAGGGTACTGTGTTTCATTAATGGTGGCGATGAACTGTTGACCTGGAAGGATGGGTTCTTTCTTCGCCGCGATACCTACACGGGCAAACTGAACGAGCGCGTCAAACTCGATGCCATCAACGAACCGCTCAACATCACTTCAGTGCCGGATGAAAACCGATTCGCGTTGATCGATGCAAAAGCCGTTCCCGGTCTCCGCATAGGCTATCTCTTTGATGCGAAGACCCTGCGACCCCTGGGCAAGCCCATCACCATGATGAAGGAAGGCAGGAAATATGGCTTCTGTCGTATCCATTTCCTGGACGATCCAGATCTGGTTGTTGTCCGATCGGAGTTACTTGATGTACCTATGAACAAAAGGAGTATCCTCCAGGCATTTCACATCAAAGATGGCACACCAGCTGGCCCAGAAATCATTGGCAGTATTCTTGGTGTCTTGGAGCCATTAAAGTCTGCTGACGGCACATGGCTCGTTCTCGAAGGCGATGCTGACGGCAACCACAGGTGCAGAACACTACTGACCGGAAAGGAGATGTCTCAGGAAACTGTTATGCAGTATCCATCCATCCATTCACCTGCCCGGAATATCGTTCATCTTAGTGCAGCATCATTAATGGGCGGGCAATTGTATCTTCAGAATGGCAAGTATCGCCCTTGGTCCCCCCGCTCGTTCAATAAACATCCCAATGGCGTAATCGGGCTGGCCTTCGAATCAAACAAGACTCTTCGCTTTTATGATTTGGCGGATCAACAGCCGTATATGACTACCATTACTTCGCTTCCCAGTGCCCAAAGCAGCCTGATGAATCCATCAAATCCCACGCTTGCTCTTTGCAACTCAAACCTCATCAGAATGTATGATGAGGCAAGAATGTTACACTCACCTGAGGTCATCAAGAATCAGGCAATAAAGCTGGAATCGCCGTTTAGCAGCGCGTCCCTGAGCCCTGACCAGAAAAGTCTGATTCTGATACAGCAACGACAGAATTCGACCCGTGCCTTCCTGATGCGTACGGACACAGGTGATTACTACGGCACTGCAATTCACGATGTCGAAATTCTGCCTACCTGGAGTCACGACAGTCGACTGGTGGCACTAGCCTCCAATCATGCACGAACGGCACATCAGATCAAGGTGGTCGATGCCATAACAGGCCGCTTGCTTCACACCATTAACGAGGTGCCGCAATACGTCCATTCATTGGCCTTCAGCCACGACAAACGCTACCTGGCGATTGGTATGGTAGCTGGCATTTTGCTGTATGACTTTCAAGAGAACAAGTTTCTTAATCAGCAAGATTATGCTGTACCTCTGAGCTTCCGTCATCCTGGCCCAGTTATCACCCTGTCGTTCACCGAGGACGACAAGCAACTTCTGTCAGCAACTCGACACGGTTGGAGTACTCAGCCGGGCTTCCGGATTTGGGACATGAAAACGGGTTCAGCAGTAAATGAACTCGTTCCGACATCATATGCTCCATTGATCCGTCTCGATCAGAAACAGCAACAGATTTGCATGATCGACCTGAAGCAGGCTGAAGTCACACGGTTCTCGATGAATGGAAAGGTGCAGGGTAATGCAAAACGTCTGGAAAAGTATGAACTGCAGGAAGTCAGCTTAGAAAAAAACGAAAGCAGCCTTGCACTCAATCAGAGTTTGACACGCCTGGCGGTGGGCAACACGGAAGGGGTGGTTGGGCTATGGAACCTGGAGAACGGTACTCGCATTGGTGAGTACCAGGACCACAACGATATTATTCGGCAGATGATCTTCAGTCCTGATAACCGCTGGCTGGCCATTGGTGTTGGAACTCATCGCGTTCGTATCCGTGACGCCATCACTGGTCTGGCAGTCGGGCCAATCATTCATAACCACCATCGCATTCTTACCTTAAGATTCAGTCCCGATAGCCGTTCGCTCCTGATCATGGATGAGAGTGGCATCGCAAGTACCTGGCCGTTACCTGGACCATCTGATCATGATCGCACCTGGTATGAACAATATGCTGAGGCATACACCGGGACTGCCCTGACCCAGGAAGTGCCACGCTGGCTGAGTACTGACGAGTTATCCCAGCGACGACAAGTATTGGCAGGGTTTCCGAATACTGCTCTTCGTTCGAAATCGCAGCGGTATCGCGAGCAGGCACTCGAATACTGGAGACGCCGACTCGATAAAGCTGCACTCTACTATCTGGAAAAGTGGTCAACATCTGAGCCTGACAATCACCAGCCACTCCTGATCCAAACCGAAATCTACCTGGCAACCAGCAACATGAAGTTAGCGGACCAATGTCGAAAGGAACTGATCAAGCGAGGCAACGAAACTGAGGTCGTGAGACTTTATCGAAGATACAACATCGATGATTGATAGTGGGAAATATGCTCATCGTTGTTCCACAGGAACTAGTCATGCGCGAAATGGAAGAGTTGAGTATTGTAGGAGGACACGAGAGGGGACACAGCCCACTCATGCTCAGCAAAGGCCTAGAAAATCAAGTTGAAAGCTACATGTAACCAAGGGATACGTTGCCCCTTAGTCATCCATAAGCTACTTTCCCCCAGTATGAAGGATCAACTGCTCCGCTTCCTTTCGCAGAATATGGTAGATCCACTGTTCGCGGGTTAGTGCATTGGTAACTTTCCAATCGAAGTTGTGCAGGGCCTCGTTGAGCAGATGCTTAGCCTGGCGGTCGTTACCTTGCTTGAACGAGACCATTGAGAGAACCAGTTTGGGAGCTGGTGGCAGAACTCCAGATGCTTTGCCCTGAAGGATGAGAGCTGCCTCATCAAATCGATCAAGTCGATACTCAGCCAAAGCATAGGCAAATAGAAAGTAGGGTTCCACCCAGTCGGGAATTGTTTTCTTGTCAGCGCTGAGAGCCTGAATGATCAACTTGCTGCCAGTTTTGGATAATGCCGATGAGTTTGAGAATAGTAAACAGGTTCTTCCTAACCGTTCACAATCACGAGGATCATTCGGAGAACCGAAGTGTTTCAGCAGGAAGTTGCAGGCGCGGGTGTACTCAGCAGAATCGTCTAGGAATAGACATAACTCAGCGTAACCATCCCAATCCTCGAAGTTGGTTGAACGGCCTTGCAGTAGGCTCCGCCAATACTCCTTCGCTTCCTGAGGTTTGCCCAGTTGTATCAGGTAACCCACCACTGCACGACGGATATCACTCAACTCAGGCTTCACAGCAAGCACCCGTTTCCATTCGTCGATAGCCTGCTCCGTTTTTCCCAAAGTGGCCAATGAAGTACCAAGGCTGATTCTTGCTATGTTGAATCCGGAATCTACATTCAGAGCGCGACGAAAATAGGGGATTGCTTCTACATCTTGCTTAAGCTTGGCATGGCAGATGCCGAGCTTATAGTTCACCCACGATGAATCAGGCCGCACCGCCAGAGCAGCACGCGAGTAACTCAAGGACTTCATAGTGTCCAGATTCTCGAGCAAATGGCAGAGTTCGAAGTTTACCCAAAAGTCGCTTGGGTGCTGTCGCTGAACACGTTCGAGAAAGGAAGTAGGATCACCTCCCAATCGCCGCCAGCGCGTGCCAAAAGCCACCATAAGGGTAACAGGTTGTGCCGCCACTTCGGCATCCTCGGCGAGTGCCGGGAAGTTTTCTTTCTTCGCCCAGCCATCGGTATCGCGTATCCTATCACGCCAGGGATCGGGATCTAAGCGTCGAGCAACACGCAACACCCAATCGCGTTCCTTTTTCTCGGCACATGCTGCCCAGTCGTCGAGAGCCGCGACTAAGGCCTTTCGAACCGGTGAATGCAACATTTTGTCAGCTGTGATTTCTGGATCATCTTGATATGTGCCAAGGTCAGCATTAAGGAAAATAGCTTCATACTGCTTACTTGATGCGGCATAATTGATGTTGCCATTATCCTGCAGGCGGTCGCGACCCAGGCGGACCGAATCGAGTTCTTCGACCAGGCTCAGCTGTGAACGAGCTTGTTCGATCTTGTCCTGTAACTCCGGATCGTCGGTGTGGGCATCTTGCAGTACGGCACGTGCTTCGGCGAAACGGTTCTCTTGCTGCAAGCGGGACATGTAGGCCAAGCGATCCGTCCATCGGGCTGATTCAGCCCGATGCCTGACACGATATTCCTGTTCTCTCCAAAGGGCACCCAAGGCAATAACACAGAGGAGGACGGCGGTCAGGATCAAGCCGGTGGTTGAAGGATGTCGATGTATCCAGCGCCAGGTTCTTTCTGTACGACCCACCGGACGGGCATGAATTGGTTCACAACGAAGGAACCGATGAAGATCGTCCGATAACTCGTTCGCTGAGCGGTAGCGATGATCTGGGTTTTTGCGAATGCATTTAAGAGCAATAGTTTCCAGATCTTTGGGTACTCTCGGATTGAGCCTGGAAGGAAGTACCGGCTCTTCTGAAATGACCTGCCTCTCCGTTTCTGAAGCAGTCTCGCCTCGAAATGGCGGACGCCCGGTGAGCATTTCATAGAGTATCGCCCCAAGCGCGTAGATATCTACCGTGGGACAAATGGAGTTGGGCTGCCCCAATGCCTGTTCGGGAGCCATGTAGCTTGGCGTTCCCAGTTTGGCCCCACTCATTGTCAAATCGGAATCATTACTGAGCTTACGTGCCAATCCAAAGTCAGTGATTTTGAGTGTACCATCGCTCGTGAGAAGAATATTCGATGGTTTCAGATCACGATGAACAATGCAACTCGCATGGGCAATGGCCACTGCATCAGCAAGAAGAATGGCTTTCTCTGCAGCCTGCCTGGTTGGAAGGGGTGTACCAGCCAATGCCTGGGCCAGGCTGCCACCTTCGACAAACTCCATCGTGTAATAGGGTTGGCCCTGATTCTCACCTACATCATAAATCTGGATGATATTTGCACTGTGAAGCGATGCCACCGCTTCTGCTTCACGCTGGAATCGCTCCTGTTCGATGCTTCCTCGATAGGTCATGCCCAGCAGCATCTTGAGGGCCACGATACGGTTGAGATTCAACTGCCTGGCCTGGTAGACAACTCCCATGCCCCCTTGGCCAAGTACAGACAGGATTTCGTAGCCAGGTATTTGTAGTGTGTTGATGGATCGGTTTAAAGTAGGAGACGAAGGGCCATTCCTTCCATCGGTTGAGCTTGGGAAGAAGGCATCAAGCTCGCCCTGTAACCGAAATACTTTCTCCCAGCGAGCCTGGACTGCAGGCAACAGTTCGGGGAAATCCCTGCAAACCTCTTCTGGGGTCAGCTCAGATTCGAGTAACTCCTCTACCAGCTCATTAATCCGTGGATCATCAGTCATATCACCATCTCGGTAGATCCATCAGGCCGTAGGTCGCTCAATTTGTCAGCAAGAATCAACAGGCCTTTGTTCAGCCTTCGTTGTATGGTCTTCTGCGATACGCCCAGTACACGGGCAACTTCGGAGTATTGCAATCCCTGGATGCGTATCAAGTTGAACACCTCACGCTCCACTTCCGGCAACTCATCAATGGCTTCCAGCATTCGCTGGGCATTCACCGTGACGGCGGAATTACTGCTGTCCTGGATCATTGCCTCGGGCGAGGAAAGCGTCGGTATCCATGTATCTAAGCGTCGAGCCAGGTCATTCAGTTCCCAGCGTATATGCTGACTCGCCAGACCGAAGAACTCTCTCACAGTGTGGGGCCTGGCTTCATGCATGGCTTTGAGTAACCGTTCCACAACTGCACTCAGCATTTCATCAGCCTGCAGATTCAGTGGTGGTTTGGTGAGACGCGGATAGCTGCGAAAAAGAAAGTGTGAGCAGAGTAGCCTGAGCCGATGCACGGAACGGCCAAGCAGTTCACGCACAATCGGTTCGACCGGCTTGTTGCCATCCAGTTCATTCAAATAGCGCTGAACGGCAGCGGTAGTCTGTTCTTCCTGCATGAGCAAGTTCGGTAGTTAAGCTCAAAGAAACGACGGTGTGTCCACCCCTTACGCTTAGTTGCACAAAGGCAGTGCTGATTTATGAATTACCAGCACGCGTGAGAAGATTCTCCTGTTCGCTGATCATCAAGACAGCACGGTTCAACATGACAGGCTTGATATATTCCGGAGGGTTACCCTATGGCGGGCCATAGCTATCGGCAGGGACACAGCGCACTACTCTTGATTGATCCCTATAACGACTTCCTTTCCGAAGGTGGAAAGCTCTGGCCAATGCTGGCCGCCGTAGCATGCGAAGTCAATCTGTTGGACAACCTTCGTAAGGTGGTTTCCGTATTCCGTCAGTCAAAATGTCCAGTCTTTATTGTGCCCCACCATCGCTTTGAGCCTGGTGACCTTGATCAATGGGATCATCCCACTCCCTATCAACTGGGCTCCGTGCAAGCCCAGGTTTTTGCCAAGGGGTCGTGGGGAGGAGACTGGCATCCTGAGTTTGCTCCGCAGCCTGGTGATATTGTGGTCAAAGAGCATTGGGGATCGAGTGGTTTTGCGAACACAGACCTGGGCTACCTCCTGAAGCAACATCGGATCAGGCATGTGATCCTGATCGGTTTAATTGCCAACACATGCATTGAGACAACCGCTCGCTTTGCAGTCGAACTGGGCTATCACGTAACGCTGGTACGTGATGCCACAGCGGCCTTGAGTCAGGAAGCCATGCATGCCGCTCATAACATCAATGCTCCTACCTATGCTCACAAGGTGATGAATACCGCGGAGCTGGTTCAACTGATGCAATCGGAGGAGGTGATTTCATGACAACTACTGCCAGAAACGTGCCGACACAGTTTGTTCAGACGCGAGGGAGAACCCTGGCGTATCGACGAATTGGCCAGGGACCCCCTCTAGTGCTTTGTTTAAGGCTTCGTGGTGTTATGGATGTGTGGGACCCTGCCTTTCTGGATGCACTGGCTGCACACTTTACCGTAATCACGTTTGACTACACTGGATTGGGACAATCTTCTGGTGAACCGGATTACCACCGGGAAGCGCTGGCACAGGATGCCAAGGATTTGATCGATTCGCTTGGTATGGATCGTGTAATTATTGGTGGCTGGTCATTGGGTGGATTGGCAGCACAAGTTTTCGTGGCTCGGTATGCCGAACGAGTCAGCCATGCAATACTGATTGGGACAGGGCCTCCCGGCAAGCAACCATACGCTGTTGACCCTATATTTATGCCAACTGCCATGAAGCTTCACTACACGTTGGAGGATGAGTACATTCTGTTCTTTGAGCCGGCCTCCGACGCGAGTCGCCGAGCCGCTAAGGCTTCACACGATCGCATTGCTTCACGCCAGACAGATACCAGTCCGATTATTCCAGAAGCGACATATCTCAAACTTGTCAGAGAATCAAGTAGTCCGGAAGCCATCTTTGCCGACCCAGAGCAGTTCTACTTCAGAACACTGTCGCAAACCAAGGTGCCCATACTGGCAATCTGTGGTGATCACGACATCGTATTTCCTGCGGAGAACTGGTATGCACTCAATCGCCAATGGCAAAGCCTTTCTGTTCTGACTTTCCCGCAAGCTGGACACGGCCCGCAGCATCAGCATCCAGAGTTGTGTGCGGAAACAATCGCTTCGTTTGTTCACCACATAAAGTGACAGAAATACTGTGAGCACAACGATTGGGGTACAAGCATGAGTACGATTCGAACAAAAGACGGCACACAGATTTACTACAAGGACTGGGGCCAGGGACAGCCCATCGTCTTCAGCCATGGCTGGCCACTTAGCGCCGACGACTGGGATGCCCAGATGTTCTTCTTTGGACAGAAAGGATTTCGCGTTATCGCTCATGACCGCCGAGGCCATGGACGGTCTGACCAGACTTGGCTTGGCAACGAGATGGATACCTATGCAGATGATCTCGCTACTCTGGTCGAATCGCTGAATCTGAAAGATGCCATCCACATTGGTCACTCCACGGGAGGTGGCGAAGTGGCTCGTTACCTGGGTCGACATGGTACACAGCGGGTTGCGAAGGCTGTGCTGATCGGTTCGGTACCGCCGATTATGGTGAAGTCACCCAACAATCCCGTGGGTTTGCCTCTGGAACTATTCGATGGCTTTCGAAAATCACTACTGGCAGATCGTGCCCAGTTCTTTCGCGAAGTGCCCTCAGGGCCGTTCTATGGCTTCAATCGTCCAGGTGCCAAGATATCGCAGGGCCTGATTGATAATTGGTGGCGGCAAGGCATGATGGCTGGAGTCAAAGCGGTTTACGACTGCATCAAAGCCTTTTCCGAAACGGATTTCACTGAAGATTTGAAGAAGATCAACATACCGACACTGATCATGCATGGCGATGACGATCAGATTGTGCCTAATGCCGGTTCAGCTATGCTTTCCAGCAAGCTGGTCAAAAACTCCACACTTAAAGTCTATCCCGGGTTCGATCACGGTATGTGCTCAACCCGTCATGAGATCATCAACAATGATCTTCTTAAGTTCATTCAGGGAGGCACTCTATGATTATCGGCATGAATCCGCTGACATTCATCCACGTCGTTATCAGCCTCGTGGCTATTGCTACGGGCTTCGTCGCACTCTACGGTCTGCTCAATAACAAGCGACTTGAAACATGGACAACCATCTTTCTGGCAACCACCGTAGCCACCAGCGTAACGGGGTTCCTATTCCCTTTCGTGAAGTTCCTGCCTTCCCATGCGTTTGGAATATCATCCCTGCTCATACTGCCGGTTGCCTACTATGCCCGCTATGTACAACGACTCGTGGGCCGTTGGCGATGGGTGTACATCATCTCGGCAATGCTGGCTCTTTATCTCAATGTCTTTGTGCTCATCGTGCAGGCATTTCTCAAGATACAGGTGCTTCACGATCTGGCTCCGACACAGCAGGAACCGCCATTCCTGATCGCTCAACTGGCAAACCTTGTGATCTTCATGACGCTGACAATTCTGGCAATCAAGCGGTTCCAACCAGTGCAAGTTGTTCCAGGAAATACTGGTGAAATACGCACCGCCTGATGTGCTTGCCTCTTCGCAGTTATGCTGCTTTCCCATAGAGCAAAGGCAGGAACACTTCAAGAGTAACAGCATGCACAAGACCAAGAATGATCTGCCTGAGAAAACTCGACAGGCCTCCATTGAACTGCTCAATGCCAGGCTGGCCGATGCCATTGATCTGCAGTCGCAGACCAAGCAGGCACACTGGAACGTAAAAGGCCCAAACTTCATCGGGTTGCACGAGTTGTTTGATAAGGTCAATGAAGCTGTAGAAGACTATGTGGACGATCTTGCTGAGCGTGCTGTTCAACTGGGAGGTGTTGCTGAGGGCACCGTTCGGATAGCATCCAAGCGATCCTCATTGGCAGAATACCCGGCTGGCACCACCAATGGCCACAGCCACGTTGAAGCTCTTTCTTCAGCATTAGCAGCTTTCGGAAAGTCCGTCCGCCAAGCCATCGACGAGGCTGACAAGCTTGGCGATAAGGATACTGCTGATCTCTTTACCGAGGTTTCTCGTGGTATCGATAAATGGCTCAGATTTTGGAGTTATCATGGCAATTGCCAAACGTAGCGAAAAAGGTCTTCTCACCCACGAAAACTGTGTGGTCACCATCATCGATCTGCAACCGCAGATGTTGTTCGGCGTCTGCAACTTCGACAGGCAATCGATCATCAACAATAATCTGGTGCTGCTCAAGGCATCGAAAGTATTTGGTGTGCCAGTCGTTTTGAGCACCGTGGAGACTAAAGGCTTCAGTGGCAACATGTGGCCTCAGATCCAGGCCATTTATCCACAGCAAAAGCCCATTGAGCGTTCTTCGATGAACTCCTGGGATGACGAAAACTTTGTTGCTGCCGTAAAGAAGACAGGGAAAAAGAAAATCGTGTTAGCCGGACTGTGGACAGAAACGTGTGTTGCCTTGCCAACCATCCAGGCGATTCATGATGGCTACGAAGTGTATGTTGTGGAAGACTGTTGTGGCGATGTCAGTGCCCTGGCACATGACAATGCCATGAAGCGCGTCATACAGGCTGGCGCCAAGCCCGTTACAGCACTTTCGGTGATGCTGGAATGGCAGCGTGACTGGGCACAAAAAGACACCTACGATGCTGTCATGGACATTGTAAAGAACCACTGTGGCGCTTACGGTGTAGGCGTTGAATATGCCTACACCATGGTCCACAAGGCTCCAGAAACAAAGTTTCCGGAATACAAAGTACCTGTCTCTTCTGCTCATTGAACCCAACCATGCAGCAACCGGAACCTGTCACGATTCTGATCACTCGTCTCGTACGTGCCGGATAGGAACAGTCCTTTGAGGAAAAAGTAAAAGACTGGATCCAGCGAGCACTGAAATTTCCGGGCTATCTTGGGGTGCACATGCTTCGCCCCATGCCAGGCAGCAGGGAATACGGGGCAGTCATCAAATTCAATTCCAGAGATGATTGGCATGCATTTCGTGATTCTGCCGAATATCGTGGGTTTGTGGAATCACTGCGCCCTATGCTCGAAACCGAGCCGAAAATTGAAACGATCTGCGGACTGGAAAGCTGGTTCACACCTCTGGGCCAACAATTCACTCGTGTACCGCCGCGCTGGAAAATGGCCGTGGTTACCTGGGTTGGCGTTTCGCTGACGGTCTATATCGTCAGTTGGTTGCTCAGTCCGATGACAAATCACTGGCCCACGTTGCTTGCCTACATGTTTGCCAACGCCGTGGTGGTTGCCGGACTGACCTGGATTGTCATGCCTCTTCTCAATCGAGTGTTCCGTCCCTGGTTATTGCCTGCCCATCGGCCTGTAAGTGGAGTCCACTGATGCACACACCAGATCTGATCTTGCATAACGGCAGAATCACCACCCTGGATGCGAGCAAACCCGAAGTGACTGCAGTGGCCATTGCGGCCAACAGGTTTTCTGCAATTGGCGATGATGCGGAGATACTACGCCTGAAAGGAAATGCTACGAAACTGATCGACCTGGGTGGGCGGCGTGTTATTCCGGGATTAAACGATTCGCATTTGCACCTGATTCGAGGCGGGCTGAACTACAACATGGAGCTGCGATGGGATGGCGTGCCTTCACTGGCCGATGCCCTACGTATGCTGAAAGAGCAGGCCCAGCGAACGCCTCCGCCACAATGGGTGCGTGTTGTTGGTGGCTGGACAGAGTTTCAGTTCGCTGAGCGCAGGCTACCTACTCTGGACGAAATTAATGCGGTTTGCGCTGATACACCGGTCTTCGTTCTGCATTTGTATGATCGTGCGTTGCTCAACGCCGCAGCCCTGCGTGCCTGTGGCTACACGAAGGACACGCCTAATCCTCCAGGTGGTGAAATCCAGCGTGACAAGTTAGGGAATCCGACAGGCCTACTCATCGCCAAGCCAAACGCCATGTTACTCTATGCAACGCTGGCCAAGGGGCCGAAGCTGCCAGCTGAATATCAATTGAACTCGACACGGCAGTTTATGCGAGAACTCAATCGCCTGGGGTTGACCAGTGTGATTGATGCAGGTGGTGGTTTCCAGAACTATCCCGAAGACTACCAGATCATGGACGAACTGCACCGTCGGGGCGAGATGACGGTGCGAGTGGCATACAACCTTTTCACTCAGCACCCCAAACAGGAATATGACGACTTCGCCAAATGGATCGCCATGACCAAACCTGGTGCCGGCAGCGACTTCTACCGAATGAACGGTGCAGGGGAGATGCTGACATTTTCCGCTGCAGACTTTGAGGATTTTCTGGAACCCCGTCCCGATCTTTTTCCATCACTCGAAGAAGAGCTTACTCGCGTTGTTGGCCTGCTGGCTAAACATCGCTGGCCATTCCGACTGCATGCAACCTACGATGAATCAATTTCGCGGTTCCTCAATGTCTTTGAAACAGTAAATCGTGATGTTCCTTTTGATGGCTTGCGTTGGTTTTTTGATCATGCAGAAACAGTAAGCGAACGCAACCTGGATCGCATCAGGGCTCTCGGTGGCGGAATTGCTGTCCAGCACCGCATGGCTTACCAGGGTGAGTACTTCATCAATCGGTATGGCGCAAAGGCAGCAGGCAATTCGCCGCCCATAACAAAGATGCTGAAAACCGGAATACCTGTTGGAGCAGGCACCGATGCCACACGCGTAGCCAGCTACAACCCTTGGGTCTCACTCTATTGGATGGTTGCTGGCAAGACGGTTGGGGGTACAACGCTCTATTCCGAAAACAATCGATTAGACCGCCTCGAAGCCCTTCGAAGATACACCCAAGGAAGCGCGTGGTTCTCAGGTGAAGAAACAAACAAAGGCGCCATTACACCTGAACAACTGGCAGATGTAGCTGTGTTGAACAATGACTACTTCACTGTGCCCGAAGAAGAAATCAAACGCATCGAATCGATACTCACCATCGTCGATGGTAAAGTGGTATATGGAGCAGGTACCTATGCCACATTATCACCGACTGTTCCACTCGCAATGCCCGACTGGTCGCCGGTGAAACACTATGGCGGCTACCATCGTTCAGCTATTCAACCAAAAGGAGCATCAATAGCGGGACATAATCTGATGGCAATGCTTGCCCCCTGCTCAAGCGCCATCTGGGGTACGATGGGCTGTGACTGTTTTGTGTTTTGATCCTTGAACTGGTGTAATAAGTGGTGACCGGGATTGGTTAAACTGCGTAAGTCTAACTGAAAACTAAACTTAGAACGCCTTGCCACCAGGCTCATAATCCCTTGGTTGCAGGTTCGAATCCTGCTGGGCCCATTAGACATTTTTCTTGCTTGAACTTTTCTGACATAGTGAACCGCTGAAGTCCTTTTAGATGGAATGCCGATGAAACAGGAAAAGCTATCGCTAATGCGCTGCTGTCACAGCTTTGGCATCCACGTCGATAAGGGCTGTGGCCATGGAAGTACTTACTGGACTGTTGTTATTGACATGCATTTTGGATGAGACGCAACAAGCGGCAAGTGATCCTGCGCCTGAGGTCGGGTGGCTCATGCAGTCGCTGGCCGGCACACGGGCAGGATGCTGGCTTAATGCCCATCAAACAACCATCAGTGGCTGGAGCAATTTCTCATTCACCGGTAGTTCGGCTGGGCAGGATCAACTGCCGATGGGGTTCAACTATCAAGCCAATGAGTTTCTGTTGCAACAGAACTGGTTGAGGATCGATAGACCACTCGATACCGAAGCCAAGACCCCCTCATGGGGCTACCATGCTGATCTGATTCTGCCCGGCAGTGACTACCGCTTCACAGTCGCACGTGGACTGTGGGACAGCCAGTTGACTGCCAACAACGGGCAACCCAATACTTACGGCATCGATCCCGTCCAGTTCTATGCCCAGTGGTATCTGCCTGAGTTCGGACAGGGACTGGAAATCAAAGCTGGTCGCTTCTTCGCTCAGTATGGAGTGGAGAGCATTGATGCCTCGCTCAATGCCCTGGCTTCGCGTTCGTATACGTTCATCTACAATCCGTTCACCCACACTGGTGCAGTCACCACTCTGAAACTGAACGACGACTGGAGTGTGCAGAATGGCATCGTAACCGGCTCCGATGTCTTTATTGATTCAGCAGCAAACCCCACCTACATCGGCAGTATCAAATGGGCGCCGAAGGATGGCAAAGCCAGTGCCCTCTTCGCAGTGATCCTCGGCAATGGTCAGTTCGATGTTTCTGAGAACTTCCACAACCCACAAATATTCGATCTGGTCCTCACCTACAAACTATCTGACAAGCTCACCTGGACCGGCGAAGGGCTCTACGGATTTACCAATGATGTCCCAGGCATCGGCTACGCGAATTGGTATGGCATCGTCAACTATCTGACCTACCAGGTCTGCGACACTCTCTCAGCCACCACACGTGTCGAATTCTTTGATGACATACAGGGACAGCGAACAGGTTACGCCGGGCTTTATTCGACAGTGACGACGGGCTTCACCTACAAGCCCAAGCCCTGGCTCTGGATTCGCCCCGAAGTACGTTATGATCACAACGATGCCCGGCCATTTGAAGGGGAATCGAAGCTGATCACCGCTGCCTTTGATGTACTCATACGCTGGTAAAGGAAGTAAGGGGATCGGCTGTCACGTCGATCCCCTACCCCAGCGACTGGCTGAATCCAGTCAACTATCGTTGTTCAGCGAAGGATTTCTGCAGTACCAGATTGAGTTCGAGTACCTTCACCAGTGGTGGACAACCTGCCAGGCCAAACATTGGTTCATAGGCGTGTTCTTTCAGCAATTTGTCAATGATCGCTTCTGTTTGCGATTCCTGTTGCTGAGTCTTCCTGGCCCACGCCTGTGCAATGCGTTTCATCTGTAGCTGTGCATTCGCCAAGGTGATGTGGGGGTCCAACCCCGAGCCGGATGCAGTTACAGCATCAGCAGGTATAGTGCCGGTTGACTGGAGGGTCTTGAGCGCAGCTACCACTCGTTCACGGAGTTTGGGATTGTTCGCCCCTAGGTTGGAACCACCCGAGCCAGCAGCGTTGTAATCCACTGCAGAAGGACGTGGCTGAAACCACTCATCCCCCTTGAACGGTTGAGCGATGAGACGGGAGCCGATAACAGTGCCTTTCGCATCAGTCAGCAAGCTGCCTGCAGCCTGGCTTGGGAATAGTCCCATTCCAATGAGAAACAGCAAGAGTGGATAGCCGATGCAGCACAGCAGCACCGTACCGGCCACAAGAATCAGTTGTGCACGGAAATGGCTGATAATTGCGGTATTCCTTCTTCAGCAAGAGTATTGTTCGTGTCGATTTCCATGGCTCCACCGGTGATGGCACCAGCTGCTGTTCCAAGAATGATCAGGGCGACATAGTCCCAGTAAATGGAACCTGGACAGAGCATGAACGCGAAGAGCAGACCAGCCATCCCGCCAATGCCCGACCAGAGTACTATCACTGCGAGCACCTCGCCCTCACGAGTAAGCTGGCTCCAGATACTGACAGGTGCGTTCTGAGCATCATTCCAAGTGGTCGAAGAGTCCCAGGTAGAAGGCGTGATCATCAGGCACCCCATACTCCAGCAAGAACCATGTCAATCAGCTTGATGCCTACGAAAGGCACCAATACCCCGCCCAATCCCCACACCAGCAGATTGCGTCGCAACAGTGCATCGGCACCGACCGGACGGTAAGTCACACCCTTGAGTGCGATTGGTATCAGACAGGGAATGACGATGGCGTTGAAGATCACCGCTGACAGAATGGCAGACGTCGGCGAAGCCAGATGCATGAAATCGAGGGACTTCAGCCAGGGCAACGTGTCCGCAAAGAGTGCAGGAACGATGGCGAAGTACTTGGCCATATCGTTGGCGATGCTGAACGTGGTGAGAGCCCCACGGGTCATCAGCAACTGTTTTCCTACTTCCACGACTTCGATGAGCTTGGTCGGATCGCTATCAAGATCGACCATATTCCCTGCTTCTTTGGCTGCCTGGGTACCACTGTTCATGGCCACGCCGACATCAGCCTGGGCGAGGGCCGGTGCATCATTGGTGCCATCGCCCATCATGGCTAACAGCTTGCCCCCTGCCTGCTCGCTACGAATGTAGGCCAACTTGGCTTCGGGAGTCGCCTCCGCAATGTAGTCATCTACGCCGGCCTGCTCAGCGATATGCTTGGCAGTCAGTGGGTTGTCGCCAGTCACCATGACGGTTTTCAGGCCCATTCTTCGGAGTCGTTCGAAGCGATCACGGATGCCGGGCTTCAGAATGTCTTCGAGCACTACCATACCTGCGATGCGGTTGCCTTCGCAAACCAGTAGTGGTGTAGCACCTTGTCCGGCAGCCTGCTTGGCTTGCTCTTGAACCACTTCAGGAGTGGTGCCGTGATTGTACTTGATATATTTCAGCACCGCATCGATAGCCCCCTTGCGAATGCTCTCACCATTGGGAATATCGACCCCACTCATGCGGGTTTGAGCACTGAATGGGACAAAGTGAGCATTGGCCGGAGGTTCCGCAGCCATGATGTTAACACCGGGTTGTCGCCGGTAGAGTTCGACAATGCTCTTGCCTTCCGGCGTCTCATCAGACGCTGAAGCCAGGGTTGCCAAGCGACCCACTTCGACAGCGCTGTAATCCCCGAAGGGCACGAAGCGGGTTGCCCGGCGATTCCCCATGGTGATCGTGCCGGTCTTATCCAGAAGCAGCGTATCGACATCGCCCGCCACCTCGACCGCTTTGCCACTCTTGGCGATGATGTTGGACCGAAGAGCCCGATCCATTCCTGCAATACCAATCGCAGCGAGCAAGGCACCAATAGTGGTAGGAATCAGGCAAACCAGCAGTGCCACCAGCGTCGGGATATCGGTACCCAGGCTGGAGACTGCAGGCACCCCATTGAAGTCAGCCATGTACTGCTCAGCATGACGTGCCAGTGGCCAGAGTGTTGCTGTGACGATGAGGAAGATCAGCGTGAAAGCTGCCAGAACAATGGAAAGTGCTATTTCATTGGGTGTACGCTGCCTCTTGGCACCTTCGACGAGGGCGATCATCTTGTCGAGGAAAGATTCGCCTTGCTTGACCGTCACTTTGACGAGGATGCGATCGGAGAGTACTCGTGTACCACCCGTTACACCAGAACGGTCGCCACCCGCTTCACGAACCACCGGAGCAGACTCACCGGTGATGGCTGATTCATCGACGGATGCAACGCCTTCGACGATTTCTCCGTCAGCAGGGATCAGTTCACCTGCCACCACCAGTACCACATCACCCTCTGCCAGTTGAGTAGAGACGGTGGTCTCCAAATGCTTCTCACTTGCAGCCGAGAGAGAGACCACCTGTTTGAGTCGAACCGCAGGTGTTGCCTGACGTGTCTTTCGCAAAGCATCGGCCTGGGCTTTACCCCGTGCTTCTGCCAGTGCTTCTGCAAAGTTGGCAAACAGTAGCGTGATGATGAGCCAGGCATTGAGCGTCATTAAATAGCTGAGCGGTACCTGAGTTGCTTCCGGGTTGAACACCGCAGCGAAGGTGTAAAGGAGGGAAAGAAAAGTTCCCACCTCGACCACGAACATCACCGGGTTCTTCCAGAGAATGTCAGGCCGTAGCATCACGATGGAACGCCAGGCAGCGACCTTCAGCAACTCAGGTGCGAAGATGCTTAAGCTGCGACTTTGACGGCGAGCCAATTTCGGCTCATTCACAGCGATCACGGGTAACTCCTTATTTGCCGAATGGCATAGTGCCAAGGTGTTCTGCAACTGGTCCTAACGCAGCGACGGGAAGGAATAACAACGCACCGACCAGGATGATGGTACCTAGCAGCACGAATCCAAAGGTGAGCGTTTCGGTACGAAGGGTTCCGGTGGTAAAGGGAGTTCGCTTCTTAGCTGCCAGCGATGCAGCCAGGGCAATCGGGGCAATGATCGGCACAAACCGGCAGATGAGCATCACCAGCCCTGTAGCAATGTCCCAAATCACAGCTCGTTGATTGCTTGGCAGCTTCTCAGGATTGCGGAAGTCGTCAGCGGTGCCAACCGTATCAGCCAGACCTTCGAAGCCTGAACCATTGTTCGCGGAGGCGGACGAGAATTCGTAGAGCATTTCGCTCAGCCCATGGGGGCCAGGGTTGTTCACTGCACCGGTACCCCAATCGCTGATGGCTGCGATACCTGTCGGAACCAGGATCATCAGCGGATGGATGAGGAGTGCCAGCATAGCCAGCTTCATTTCGCGGGCTTCCACTTTCTTGCCCAGGTATTCCGGGGTCCGTCCTACCATCAGGCCAGCCAGGAAGACCGCGACAATGAGATAGACCAGAAAGTTGATCATCCCCACACCAACGCCACCGAAGATGCAGTTTAGCCACATGCCTGAAAGTGGTGTCAACCCAGAAAGGGGGTTCAGGCTATCGTGCATGCAATTGACGGAGCCGTTTGAAGTGCAGGTGGTAATCGCTGCCCACGTTGGGCCAGCTGAAGGACCAAACCGAAGTTCTTTCCCTTCGAGGTTGCCGTTAATTTGATCCAGTGGCAGTGAATGCAAACCGGGGTTAGGCTGCAACGTATCGGTGGCGATACCCCAGATGAGGAAGGTCACCAGGAACAGAAGCATCACTCCAAAGAGAAGTGTCGCATGCCGTTGGGCTTTCAGCATGTTGCCAAAGAGGAACACACAAGCCATGGGGACGAGGATGATGGAGATACATTCGAGATTGTTTGTCCAGGCAGAAGGGTTTTCAAAGGGATGGCACGAGTTCGCACCGAAGAAGCCACCACCATTGGTTCCCAATTGCTTGATAGCCACGATGGCTGCCACGGGGCCACGGGCGATGGTTTGGTCACCAACAGCCAGCGTCTTCACCGCCGCAGCGCCTTCCAGTGTCATGGGCACACCACCTGCCAGCAGGAGTACACCAACGATGATAGACAGAGGCAAAAAGACCCAAACGACACCGCGCCATAAATCGACATAGAAATTGCCTACGTCTATATCACCCCGCAAGGCACGGATGATGACGAGCAGCGCAGCCAAGCCGATAGCAGGTGTCACGAACTGCTTCCAGCAGATGAAGAAGAGCTGGCTGAAGTACGAAAGATGCACCTCGCCGGAATAGTGCTGGAGATTCGTGTTGGTCAGGAACGATGCGGCAGTGTTGAAGATCGTCGTCGGTGCCAGCATCCCCTTGTTATCAGGATTGAGTGGCAACCACGGCTGAAGCAACAACACCAGGAAGCCAATCACAAAGACGAGCACATTGAAACTCAGCATCGCCAGGCAATACTGCTTCCAGTTCTGTGCACCGGTATCGAGCTGCTTTTCAAGCCAACCTTGTGCAGGACGATCCAGCACTTTCGTGAGATAACGACCGAGTGGAATCGAAAGAAGTACAGCTACGAACACTATCAGCAATGGCAGCAGCCACATGAGATCAAGCTCCTAGAACCACTCTGGTCGCAGCAACGCTGCCACCAGATAGGCAAGTAGAAAGAGGGTCAGGATGATGGTGATCCAGATCATGTCAGCACCTTAAACCCGTTCGCAGAATCGGACGAAGGCGATCATGCCAGCCAGGGCGACGAGGCCCAGAAGCAACATCCCAACGTACCAGGGAAGGAAATCCATGATGCACTCCGGTTGAACCTCGTGATGGAATGCACGGAGCGTGCCAATGGCTTGGAGTTATCGAAAGGTGCTTGGAACTAGGGCGATTGATGAGGCACGTGGAAAGTGAATCGTGCAAGTTGCATGGTGGATCGTGCGGATTGCAAGATGGCTGACATCAACATGGTTGAATACGAGAACAAACCCCTCACCCCGGTGGAGAGAGGGGAGTAAGTGAAATTGTCACTCGGCTGGCATAAGAGTCGCATAATAATGGAATGCACTCAGAGGGGAAGCGTTGCGTCTTTTGATTGTTGATGACGAAGTCAGTTTGCGGCGAACCTTGCGACTGACACTGGAGAGCATGAAGCATCAGGTAGCGGAAGCTGCCAACGGTGCTGCTGCGCTCCATCTCGTCAGCAAGGAAGACTTCGATATCATCCTCGTCGATCTGAAGCTAGGCCGCGAATCGGGTCTCGATGTGTTGTCGCAATTGCTGCAAAGCAATCCCACCGCAGGCATTGTGGTGATGACTGCCTATGCTGGTATCGATACTGCAGTGGAAGCCATGCGGCGGGGAGCGTTCGACTATCTCCCCAAGCCGTTCACTCCGGAACAACTGCGACTCCTACTGAACCGCTGGCAGGAACTGCGTGGCTTACGCAGTGAAGTCAACAATTTACGTGAACAAATTAGGCGAGCGCTACCTGAAGTCGATCTACAGACCGTTGTGCCTGCGATGCAATCTGCACTGGATACAGCCTTCCAGGTGGCACCATCGGAAGCAGCGGTGCTGCTTCGTGGCGAAAGTGGTACAGGCAAAGGGGTGCTCGCCCGGGCCATCCATGCCAAAAGCAAGCGGGCCAATGCTCCATTCATCACGGTGCATTGCCCCAGTCTCTCCGCTGAGCTTCTCGAAAGCGATCTCTTTGGCCACGTCCGTGGGGCGTTCACTGGAGCATTTGAAACCACTCAAGGCAAGGTCGCAGCAGCGGAAGGTGGCACTCTCTTCCTGGATGAAATCGGCGACTTGCCTATAGCACTACAACCCAAGCTGCTTCGCTTCCTGCAAGAGAAGGCATACGAGCGAGTGGGAGATACGCAGACCCGCATCGGCGATGTACGCATCATCACAGCCACCAATCGCGATCTGGAAGCAGCGGTTCGTGCGGGTATGTTCCGCGAAGACCTGCTCTATCGACTCAACGTCATCGAGATCACCCTGCCTGCCCTTCGTGAACGTGTACCAGACATCGCTGTACTCGCCAAAAACCTGCTGGCATTCTTCGCTGAGCAGGCAGGCAAGCAGGTGACCGGGTTTACTCACGAAGCATTGGCTGCTCTGGAACACCATCGCTGGCCCGGCAACCTGCGTGAACTTCGCAATGCCATCGAACGGGCAGTGATCCTGGCAAGTGATCAGGAGATTGGCCTGACACAGCTTCCAGTTCCAGTAACAAAACTGCACAAGGGGGAGATGTTTCAGTTAGGAGGCAACGTCACCCTGGAGGAACTGGAAGCGGAGCATCTGCGTTTGGTGCTTTCACGTGCAGCATCGCTGGAGGAGGCAGCAAGTATTCTGGGTATAGATGTCTCCACGCTGTATCGCAAACGCAAGAAGCTGGGATATTAATTGGGAGGTCGGATGCATACTACGCTTCGACGCCGGTTGCTGCTGATTATCGCTCCAGTGTTCTTGCTGTTGATCGTTACAGGCGGCATCGGTGCGTGGATCATTGTCTTACTTGGCCAACGCAGCAGCACTATCTTACGGGAGAATTATGACAGTGTGCGGGCCATGACGAGGATGCTGAGTGCACTGGAGCGTATCGACGAAGCACATCGTCAGGCAGCTTCCGGTATCAGTGGCCAGATGCGTGCTCTCCATCAACAAAGCTGGGCTGAGTTTGACCAACAGATGTCGATCGAAGAGAACAATATCACCATATTGCCTGAAGAACAGCAGCTGGTCGCATTACTGCAGCCTGCGGCAAAGCGATATCGTCAGATGAGTGATACCTACCTGGTACAGCCTGATAAGCAATTACTCATCTCGCTGACCGAGCAACACGCCGAAGTCGTATCGCTGGCCTTACAGATTCGTGATCTGAATGATACCCATATGTATCTGGCCAGCCAGGCAGCGCGAACGACTGCGCAACGGGCCATCGTCGGGATTTGTGCTGGGCTGATAGTCGCCCTCGCAATCGTACTGCTGGCCTTATGGTGGATGGATCGCACCGTCGTCGTTCCCCTGAAGGCGATGCGGGATGCCGCTCGCTCCATAGGCCAGGGTGAATTGCAGTTAGTAGTGCCCGTACTTAGTCATGATGAAATCGGTGATTTGGCGAACGAGTTCAACGCTATGACGCGCAAACTCCGTGGCTACAAGCAGTCAGATCTTGAAACACTTCGCCTTGCCCAGCAAACCCGTCAGGCGACCATTGATTCGTTCCCCGATCCAGTCATCGTGCTCAATCCGCAAGGACAGCTTGAATCAGCCAATCCCGCTGCTCAACAACTTTTCGGAATTAGCTCACCCAGTCCTGATAATACAGGGCCACACTGGGTACCTCCTGAGCAGTTGCAGAAAATGGTCGAGAATGCCCGCACACAACGACTTAACATAGAAAGCAACAGTTTTCGTGACGTTGTGACATTTCGCTTCAGCAATGAAGAACGTGCCTACTTACCGCAAATCCGGCGGATCGAATCGCCAGAGCAGGCTTACCTCGGCACTGCTGTGGTTCTTAACGATGTCACTCGGTTTCGGCTTCTGGACAAGTACAAAACTGATTGGGTTGCTACGGTCAGCCATGAACTGAAGACGCCCCTTACCAGCGTTCGTTTGGCGGTGCATGTGCTGCTGGAGGAAGTGGTTGGCTCTCTAAATCCGAAACAGATAGAACTCCTGCTCGAAGCACGTGACGGCACCGAACGGCTCTTCAAGCTCATCGAACAATTGCTTGCACTGGCTCGGCTGGAAGACTCGGCGGAGCTTTTGCAGCGAGAAATGGTGGATATTCGTGCATTATTGCAATCATGTATTGATGAGGTGCAATCGCGGCTGGATGACAAGCAGCTTGAATTCACATTGGATGTCGCTCCACGCATGCCTTTGTCCTTCCTCGATCCCATTCGACTCAAGCGGGCTGTGTCCAACCTGCTCGATAATGCGATTCAGTACACACCGCGAGGGGGGAGAATCATGCTACGAGCAGAACCGACATCGACCAACCATATTAAACTCACGTTGAACGATTCCGGAGTGGGCATCCCTGCTGAGTATTTACCGAAGGTCTTCGACCGTTTCTTTCGCGTCCCAGATCAGGATCAAACCCCGGGCACTGGCTTGGGCCTGGCCATCGTGAAGGAAATCGTCGAAGCACACGGTGGAGAAATCGCCTGCGAAAGCCAGTCGGGTCAAGGTACCGCATTTATCATCACGCTGCCAACGAGCGGGGGTGCGGAATGACGCCAAACCGCGACCCTGAACACTTTCTCGGCCTCATTCGCTCGCAGCAACGCGGAAAACTGAAGATATACCTCGGCTTCGCTCCCGGTGTCGGCAAAACCTACGAGATGCTTCAGGAAGGCCAGCGGCTGCAGAAGCAGGGAATCGATGTCGTCGTCGGAATCCTGGAAACACATGGCCGTACCGAAACGGCAGCACAGATTGGCACCCTGGAGCTAATACCTCGCAGAATGGTGGAGTATCGGGGAGTAAAACTCGAAGAACTGGACCTGGAGGGTCTACTTCGACGCAAGCCTACCGTGGCACTCATTGACGAACTGGCTCACACGAACGCTCCAGGCTCTCGCAACAGCAAACGTTATCAGGATGTAGAAGAAATCCTGCGGGGTGGCATCCATGTCATTACCACTCTCAACATCCAGCACATCGAAAGCCTCTACGATGTGATCGAACAATTCACCGGCATCAAAGTTAAGGAACGCGTGCCGGATCATGTGCTTGCTCAGGCTGATCAGATCATTAATGTCGATGTCGCCGCCGAGGATTTACAGGACAGGCTGAAGCAAGGCAAAGTCTATCCACGCGAGCGTGTCGAACGCGCCTTGGCGAACTTCTTCACCGCGGAGAATCTCAGTCGTCTGCGTGAACTTACCCTGGAGGAAATTGCTTCTGCTCTCGATCGTCAGCGCCAGCAGCGTACCGGGACTACCGTCAATGCTTCCGACCGCGTGATGGTCTGCCTCAGTTCCCGCAGTCCTAACCTCCATCGGCTCCTCCGCAAGGCTGCACGCCTGGCAGATCGCTTCAACGCACCCCTTTATGCTGTCTATGTGCAGACGCCCCGTGAAGCCATGGACAAAGTCGATGCCGCATTGCAGCGGCAGATCACGGAAGCCCAGACCCTTGCTCAGCAACTCGGCGCTATTCCGATGCAGTTCAAAGGTGAGACATTCGAAGCCACCGTGGCAGCTTTCGTTGCCGAGTACAACATCACTCATATCGTCATGGGCCGTTCCCAGCTTCCCTGGTATCGTCGCTGGTTTGGCAACTCCCCCGTGGAACGATTGCTGTCCCAGGTGCCCATGGTCGATGTGACTTTGGTGGATGTGAAGTAGCGATTGATCAGTACTGACCACGGAGTTTGTTTACGATCTCTTCTGCCGTGTGCATCTTACTCTTCATGTCCTTTTCCCTCCTTCTAACCAGGTCAGTTGCCAGCTAAAGCCGATTTCTGTCTTACTTACTTTCAATCAGGTTGGAATATTATCTCACACTGGGTGAAATTGTCCGTATATGTCCGATTATGCATGACATATGTCGTAAAATAAACGATAGTAAGGCATTCCAGAGGCTGTCGCTGCTGGTTTGCAGTCATGGTATCATGCCGTATTGAGCTTTGACATCTACTCACTTGTCCGTCAAGGAGTCACGATGCACTGGCAACCGATTCAAAAAAAGAAGATGGCTTCCGGCCTTCTGCCTAATCTGCCTGATTATGACCAAGTGCGTGCTTCCTTCTCCTGGGATAAAGCACGCTGTGAAATCACTGGGTTGCCTGATGGTGGAATTAACATTGCTTATGAAGCTGTCGATCGCCATGCTACTGGTTCACGACGAGATCATGTAGCGATTCGCTGGCTTGGCAAAAGTGGTGACACACAAGAGATCACCTATCCTCAACTCAAAGAGCGTACCGATCGCTTTGCCAATGCATTGCAACGATTAGGCGTTACTGCAGGTGATCGAGTCTACGTGCTGGCAGGCCGTATTCCAGAACTATATGTTGCCGCTCTTGGAACATTGAAGTTGCGGTGCGTCTTTTGTCCCTTGTTCTCGGCATTTGGACCAGAGCCGATCAAATCGCGACTGAATATTGGTGGTGGCAAAGTCCTGCTCACTACGGACACGCTTTACCAGAAGAAGATTGCTGGCATTCGCTCAGAACTTCCATCACTGGAACATGTGTTGCTTGTGAAAACCTCAGCTAATTCAGCTGATATTCCAGGAACGCAAGATCTTCATGCCTTATTAGGTGAAGCAAGTGACTCGTTCACCATACCTCCAACTCAGCCGGAAGATCCTGCTCTGCTGCATTTCACCAGTGGTACGACAGGAACCCCCAAAGGAGCTGTGCATGTTCACAACGCTGTCATCGCACATTACGTAACAGGAAAGCTGGCATTGGACCTCCATCCAGAGGACATCTTCTGGTGCACCGCAGATCCAGGCTGGGTAACGGGTACCTCCTATGGAATCATCGCCCCATTAACCATTGGCGTCACGTGTATCATTGATGAAGCTGACTTTGATGCAGAGCGATGGTACCGCATCCTGCAGGATCAGCGCGTTTCTGTCTGGTACACTGCCCCGACAGCTATCCGAATGCTGATGAAGGCTGGATTGGATGTTGTCAAAAATTACCACTTTCCGCAATTACGATTTCTGGCAAGTGTGGGCGAACCACTGAACCCGGAAGCGGTGGTTTGGGGACAGGAGGCTTTTGGCATACCGTTTCATGATAACTGGTGGCAAACTGAAACAGGCGGCATCATGATTGCCAATTATACCAGCATGGATGTGCGTCCAGGTTCGATGGGTAAGCCTTTGCCAGGTGTTGAAGCAGCAATCGTTCAGCAGGATGCATCTGGCAAAGTAACGGAAATCACTATTCCAGATACCATGGGCGAATTAGCATTGCGTCCTGGTTGGCCATCCATCTTCAGATCTTACTGGAAGGAACCAGCCCGTTATCAAAAGTGCTTTGTGGATGGATTTTATCTCACCGGTGATCTCGCCAAACGCGATGCTGATGGGTATTTCTGGTTCGTCGGCAGAAAAGATGACGTCATCAAGACATCGGGACATCTGATTGGCCCGTTTGAAGTGGAAAGCATCCTGATGGAGCATCCAGCGGTTGCTGAAGCGGGAGTTATCGGCAAACCGGATCCTGTGACTCTGGAAATCGTCAAAGCCTTTGTCGCATTAAAACCCGGTCACCAGCCCAGCGACGAACTGCGGCGTGAGCTTCTAGGCTTCGCTCGCAAACGACTTGGCGCGGTAGTAGCTCCTAAAGAAATTGACTTCCTCACAACCTTGCCCAAGAACCGGGCTGGCAAGATCATGCGACGACTTTTGAAAGCTCGAGAACTCGGTTTGCCTGAAGGCGATACTTCCACTCTCGAATCAAACTGATCTCTACGCAAACGAGGTTCACAATGACTACGGCACCTTTTGTCTGGGAAAAGTACTGTGATGAACTCGGACCTGAAAAGGTGGTTCATCTCTATGACCCCCAGATAGGAATGCGTGGATTTGTAGTAGTTGACAACACTGCGTGTGGGCCAGCCATCGGTGGTGTACGCATGGCTGCTGATGTAACCATGGATGAGGTGTTCCGCCTGGCACGAGCGATGACTTTGAAGAATGCTGCAGCAGGGCTGCCACATGGTGGTGGCAAAGCAGGGATCATGGCGGATCCGAGAAGCAGCGACAAGGCTCGTTTGATTCGCAGTTTTGCACGGAGCATTCGAGAGATTACCAGCTATATCCCAGGGCCGGATATGGGGACCGATGAAAGCTGTATGGGTTGGATACGGGATGAGATTGGCCGCTCGGTGGGACTGCCACGAGTACTGGGAGGTATTCCTCTCGATGAATTGGGTGCAACAGGTTTCGGCCTGGCTCGTTCTGCTGAAGTGGCAGCACCGTTCTGTCAGCTGAAGCTTCAAGGTGCCAGGTTGGCTGTGGAAGGATTCGGCAACGTCGGACGACCGGCAGCTCAGCGACTCGCTGAGCTAGGTGTCAAACTGGTAGCTGCCAGTGATTCAAAGGGGGCGATCTACCAGGAACAAGGAATCGATGTTGAGCAGCTGATTGCTGCCAAACATCAATCTGGCAGTGTTACAGGGTATCGACAGGGTACTTCTATTAAACCGGATGATCTCTTTTCCGTTCCATGTGACATCTTGATCCCCGCTGCCCGTCCAGACTGCATTCATGCTAAAAATGCAGCATCCATTCAGGCGAAGCTGATCCTGCAGGGGGCAAACATCCCTGCAACTTCTGAAGCTGAGACATTGTTGCATCAACGTCGTGTTGTGATCGTGCCGGATTTCATCGCCAATGCTGGTGGTGTGATTTGTGCTTCTGTCGAGTATCATTCAGGAACGCAAGGTATGGCGTTTGACACGATTGCTCAGAAGATTCGTGAAAATACTCACGATGTACTTACACGCAGCAAGGCTGACAAAGTGGAACCACGACAGGCAGCTATTGATCTTGCCAGAGAACGTGTACGAAGTGCCATGCTACTTCGCAAGAAGGACTGATCCATGCCTGACTTGAAAAAGACTGATCAAATAACCGCACAGGAAGGCTTGGGCTTGTTAAAGACAATGCTCTTGATTCGTCGCTTTGAAGAACAGTCCGCTGAGCAGTACTCCAAGGGAAAAATCCAGGGCTTTCTCCACCTCTACATTGGTGAGGAAGCAGTAGCGGTGGGAGCGATCCCTTGTCTGAAGTCAGAAGACGCCATCATTTCCACGTACCGTGAGCATGGCCATGCATTGGCTCGAGGTATCAGTGCTGGTGCTATCATGGCTGAAATGTTTGGCAAGGCCAATGGATGCAGCCGGGGTCGTGGTGGTTCGATGCATATCTTTGATGCCAGCAAGCGATTCTTCGGTGGTAACGCAATTGTTGCAGGTGGTTTGCCATTGGCAGTTGGTATGGCACTGGCTGACAAGATGCAACGGAATGATCACGTCACGATGTGTATCTTTGGCGATGGAGCGGTTGCTGAAGGTGAGTTCCACGAGTCACTGAACTTGGCTGCTCTCTGGAAGTTACCTGTACTCTTTCTCTGTGAAAACAACGATTATGCCATGGGAACCCACCTGGTGCGTCATCAGGCACAGGCTGATATTGCTGCTAAAGCAAAAAGCTATGGCATGCCTGCTGAGGTGATTGATGGAATGGATATCCTGGCTGTGCGAACGGGTACACAATCCGCTCTTGATTCGATTCGCAGCGGCGAAGGTCCTTGTTTCCTGGAAATGCGTACGTACCGGTTCCGTGCTCACTCGATGTACGATGCTGAACTTTATCGAAACAAGAATGAAGTGGAGGTGTGGAAACAACGTGATCCCATACAGCTGTTTATCACCTATTTGACATCCGCCGGATTAATGAATGCGCAGGATCTACAACTTCTGGAAGATCGTGTGGCAGAGGAAATAAGGCAAGCAATCGAGACCGCAGAGACGGGTCCCTGGGAGCCAATAGAAGACCTGCTCAAAGACGTTCACACTCCGGAATCAATATGACCAGTATGACCTTTCGCGAAGCCATTCGAGCAGCACTGCGAGAAGCTCTGCTTAACGATCCGAAAGTCTTTCTCTTAGGGGAAGACGTCGGTCGCTACGGTGGTGCATTTGCCTGTAGTAAAGGTTTGTATGAAGAGTTTGGACCTGAACGCATACGGGATGCTCCACTCTCGGAATCTGGATTCGTGGGAGCTGGTATTGGTGCTGCGATTAATGGTATGCGCCCGATCGTCGAGATTATGACGGTCAATTTCAGTCTGCTCGCACTCGATCAGATACTGAATAATGCTGCCATACTCCGCCACATGTCGGGAGGTCAAGTCAGTGTTCCGGTGGTGATTCGGATGTCAACAGGAGGAGGCCGTCGTGTGGCTGCTCAACATTCCAACAGCCTGGAATGCTGGTATGCTCATATCCCGGGTATTACAGTTTTGGCACCTGCGACGGTAACAGATGCTCGGTACATGTTGCGTCAGGCACTTCAGGAGCCTGATCCTGTTTTTATCTTTGAGCATATCATGCTGCTGCCAGTAACTGGTGAAGTAGATGAAACTGCTTCACCCATGCCGCTGCGGCAGGCAGCCATTCGCCGACCCGGCAAAGATATCTCGCTGATTACCTATGGTGGATCGCTCCCCAAAGTGATGAAGTCAGCTGAGACGCTATCCAAACAGGGTATTGATGCTGAAGTGATTGATCTTCGAGTGCTGCGTCCATTGGACATGAAAACGATTCTTCAATCCATTTCCAGGACACACCGTGCGGTAATAATCGATGAAGGGTGGAAAACAGGTAGCCTTGCAGGAGAGATCAGCGCGCAGATCATGGAACAAGGTTTCTACGATCTCGATGCCCCTGTTGCTCGTATCTGTTCAGCCGAGGTGCCTATACCTTATGCCATGCACCTGGAGGATGCAGCACTTCCTCAGTCTGAAACGGTAGTCAAAACTGTTGTGGAGATAATGAATCGTCATGGCTGATTTCATCATGCCGAAACTGGGATCAGATATGACCGCAGGCACCCTGGTTGCCTGGCGAAAGAAAGTTGGTGATACACTCCAGCGTGGCGATATCATCGCTGAAGTTGAAACCGAAAAGGGTACCATCGAAGTTGAGTGTTTTACCAGCGGAGTGCTGACTAAACTCATCGTGCAACCAGGCGAGAAGGTCGAGGTAGGGGCCATTCTCGCCATCATTGATGATGGAATATCTTCACCCAACGCAGCTACAGTGCCACCAGTGCCAGCTTCGATCAAGCCACCTGAGAGTAAACCATCTGACTTCGTTCGAGTACAAACACCCCCCGATGCAGGTAATCGTCAAAGAATATCACCAGCAGCACGGGAGTTGGCAAAAAAACTCCAGGTGGATGTGTCAGTTCTTCAAGGAACGGGGCCGCAAGGCGCTATAACACGAGAAGATGTGGAACGAGCCGCGTCAGCATCTGTGCCTGTTGCACCTAAAGAAGATCGGCAGGCCAGGCTGCGTGAAACGATTGCAGCAGCCATGTCTCGATCAAAACGTGAGATACCACACTACTATCTGGCCACGACCATCGATTTGCAGTCAGTCATGACTTGGCTCGCTGAGGAGAATGCAAAGCGTCCTCCCACGGAACGTCTGCTTGCCATTGCGTTGCTCATTAAGGCTGTTGCCCTGGCATTGAAGGTTACGCCGGAATTGAATGCCACCTGGGACGGAACCAGGGTGCAACTGAAAAATGAAATTCACACCGGTGTTGCTGTCGCACTTCGAAAGGGCGGCCTGATAGCTCCTGCTGTTCATCATGCTGACCAACTGACTGTAACTGAACTCATGACCAGAATTCGTGATCTTGTCAATCGCGCGAGAGCTGGAACGTTGCGCAGCTCAGAACTGGCTGATCCAACCATTACTGTGACCAATCTGGGAGAGCAGGGGGTTGAGTCTGTATACGGTGTCATCTATCCACCACAGGTTGCGATTGTCGGATTCGGCAAAATAGTGGAAAGGCCCTGGGTAGTTGACGGGCAACTGGTGGTTCGGCCAGTCGTCACAGCTACGCTGGCTGCAGATCATCGCGTGAGCGATGGACACAGTGGAGGGCGCTTCCTTTCTGCCGTCGATAAACTGTTACAGGAGCCAGGCAAATTATGAACGCAGATGAGATCAAGGCGATTGTCTTTCAGCAACTGTGTGCTGTTGCTCCGGAAACAGAACCATCTCAGGTTCAGCTGCAACAGAACTTACGGGATCAACTCGACCTGGACTCGGTTGATTTCCTGAACTTTATCATTGGACTACATAAACAGTTCAAGATCGACATCCCTGAAAAGGACTATCCCCAGCTCATGACGATCGAGAGCTGTGTCAGTTATTTGTCCAAGAAACAATCGAGCGCAACAACCTGATAGTTCAAGAGCGAGGCTTTAACTTATCAGTTCCTTGATGGGATCGCCGTTCACCAGATATTGAGGACGACCGGTTGGATCATTGATGGTGACTTTGGTCGTGTCAGTTCCCATGACGTGGTACATATCCCCGCCTTCTCTTCATTTGCGTTTCAAACGATACGTTTCAGGTCTTGACCATCATTCCGCTTTCTCCGGGGTGGGCAAAGAGTAATTGCTGAGCAGAGATGCAAATACCGTGGAGCTGCAGCGGAGCATGGCAGAACAGCATCACCAGGCACAAAAAGTACAGCAAGCCCTCCAGCACTTTGGGCCAGGGGCGACCGGTAACTGCCTGCTAGCAGCAGCGTCACGATCGTGATCATCCCCACGCGGCCAGTCGGAAAATCCGATTTCTGTTCTTTGCCATGGAAGTTTGCCTCCTAGAAAAGTAGTCCGCATACCCTTAACCCACCTGATGTTTGACTCAAGATCAACTTGAGCTTTGCGCGCAGGGAAGGATATCCCGCGAATCATCTCACATATCCAACGTGTCGAGGAAGCGTAGTTGATTCACCTTAAATCATTTGCATTGATAGGATTAATAAAATAGAGTTACTTGTCCTCTATCTCCTTTTCCTTGCCTTCCTCTGTTGGTAAATACTGTGGTTGCGATCAACGTAGTGCTGGTGGGTGTCCCCGACGATGTATTCCAGGATGTTCAGAGGGTGCTGGACAAGTTTGAAATTGCAGTTCAAGGTAGATACTCGAATGCTGAGGAATTGCTGGAACAGAAAAAACAATTGAGCTCACAACGGATTCTGCTGATCGCTCAGGCCAACCAGGCTTCCGATGCCCAGCATATTCAACAACTGCATGACACATTTCCAGGCTGGCCGATAATTGCCCTGATTCAGGAGAAATCTGAACCTAACCTGATCCTGGCGGTGAACCGGGCCGGTGCCGATCAAATTGTCACGATTCCCATGCATGCCGATGATCTGGAAGCAGCCCTCAGTCTGATTCATCAGCGGTTCGTCAAACAGGTGCCAAACTCCACCGTCATCTCCATCTCCGGCAGTGTTGCAGGGTGTGGCGTTTCCACACTGGCACTGAATCTCGCTGATATCATTGCTCATGATTATCGCCAGCATACCCTGCTGATCGAAACGGCGCAACAGATGGCGACCCAGGCCATCAATCTGAATATCCGCCCACTTACGACGGTGACAGATCTTCTGATCGATGAGGGTTCACTGGACGCTACCCGCATCAAGAAAGCAGTGATTCATGTCGATGCCCGCTTTGATGTGCTGGCAGGGCCCATGGACATTACTGCTGCAGGCACTGCGCTCAAGGGCATGCCGAAACTGATTCACGCAGCGCGCGAGATGGCAGATGCACTCGTGATTGATGTCATGGCCAACTTCGATGACACCCATTTTCAAACGCTCTGGTCCTCCGATCAGATTCTTCTGGTATTGGAACAGACGATACCTTCCATTCGAGCTGCCAACATGATGAAGGATGCTCTTTTGCGAGCGCGTCCGCCCAAGAAAGTACAGGTCGTCGTCAACAAATATGATCCTGCGATCACCAATTACACGGAAGAAGCCATCAAGGAACTGCTGCAGGTGCAGCGGATCCATACCATCCCCGATGATCGCAAGCATGTGCTGCTCGCTGCCGCTGAAGGCAAGCCACTGAGAAAACTCGATGGCAACCTGCCCATTGTCAAAGCCATGCGCCAGCTTACGGGCCACCTGCTGGGCTTTGCTGAAACGCACGAGCGATCCCACGGTCTGCTCAACCGCCTGACCCGCTTCCTGCATAGCTGACTATTCTTCAGCTTGTTCACACTTGCAACATCCGGACATTCTCCATGGAACTTCAGAAGTACATGACCGAAGTGTTCACCAGGATTGGTGAACAGGATACTGACAGGAATAAACATGCCGATAATACGCCAACCACCCCGCAGGTTCCCGAACCGACGGCGGAACCTGAAACCGTCATGATGCTGCATCCGGTAGATCCCCAGGACATCTACCAGGTTGCCAAGAAACACCTGCATAAGAAGATCATTCAGCGGATCGATCCGGCAGAACTCGAACGCATTCCGGAGCAGTCGCGTCGAACGGAACTGAAGCAACTGGTGGAAAGTATGGTCGAAGCGGATACGCATCCGCTCAACCCTCTGCAGCGAGCGACATTAATCGAAGAACTACTGGACGAGATGCTGGGTTTCGGCCCCCTGGAACCCATCCTGCGCGAGCCGAATGTCAACGATATTCTGGTCAATGGCTGCAACACCATGTTCATCGAGCAGGCGGGGATTCTCAAGGAGATCCCCAATCCCTTTTCCAGCGACAGCCAGTTGATGGAAATTATTCAGCGGATCATCAGCCGGGTCGGGCGAAGAGTCAATGAAAGTTCGCCCATGGTGGATGCACGCTTGCCCGATGGCTCGCGTTTCAATGCCATTATTCCTCCTCTGGCGCTCGATGGCCCCCTGGTCAGTATTCGCCGATTTGGCGCCAGGCCGCTTCGCCTGGAGGATCTGCTGAATTTCAAATCACTCACCGGTGATATGGCCCGTTTTCTGGAAGCAGCCGTGCAGGCCCGTTTGAACATTATCGTTAGTGGTGGCACAGGCAGCGGGAAAACGACGCTGCTGAATACACTGTCGGCCTATATTCCGCATCGCGATCGCATCGTCACCATTGAAGACGCCGCTGAACTGCAGTTACAGCAGCGGCATGTCTGTCGGTTGGAATCACGTCCGGCCAATATTGAAGGCCGGGGGCAGGTTACTATTCGCGAGCTGCTGCGCAACGCGCTGCGCATGCGTCCGGACCGCATCGTCATTGGCGAGTGCCGTGGCGCGGAAGCACTCGATATGCTCCAGGCCATGAATACCGGACATGATGGTTCTCTCACCACTCTCCATGCCAACAGCCCGCGCGATTCCCTGAGTCGACTGGAAACGATGATCATGCTGGCCGGGCTAGAACTGCCTATCTCTGCCATGCGGCAACAGATCTGCTCGGCAGTAAATCTGGTGGTGCAGATAGAAAGACTGCCCGGCGGGGCTCGCAAAATCACCAGGATCACCGAATTGACGGGTATGGAAAGCGAAATTATCACCATGCAGGATCTGTTCATCTTCAAGCAACTCGGTGTCAATGCAGTGGGCAAAGCCTATGGCCGTTTTGAATGTACTGGCATCCTGCCACATCACTTGCACAAGATTAACGAAGCTGGTATCCACCTGCCCGGAGAAATGTTCCGACAACGCATCATGCTGGAAATCAGTTGATCCTAGATTTTCCAGACATAACCGAATGCCCACTTGAGCGATTCCACTTCAGTTGATTATTACCGCCTGGGACACCAGCTGTCGGCCTCGTGAGGTCTTTAGGGTATCCAACTGAGCGGAATCATTTGCTGCCATGGTGCGCGACAAGAAGCAGGTGTCCTTGGGTGCTTGGCTGCACGAAGCCGAGTGATCCTAGATCCGTGAATTGTGTGCCTTCGCGATAACTCTTCGGCGTGATGAGCAAGCAGTACGTGCCGCTCTATCTCTTCACTGGATTAATGGACCCGTCGAAGTGCATGTGAACCGCTTGAAGTTCATCAAGAGTTTGATGTTCGGAAGAGCCAAGTTTGATCTGCTCAAGGCGAGAGTGCTAGTGCATAAGTAGAAGCAACTGAGTAACGTCGGAAGACTATTGGCTGCACCATACTTGCGGGAGTACCGTAAAAGTGCAGCGCGTGATGGGGTAAAAGTGTAACGCTTAAGGGTTAAAGATAACCAGCTGGGAATCGCTGTTCACCTGAATGAATCCATTGTTGAGGTAAGTACCGCCGCTGTAGGAATAGTTACCGGTGAGTACGAGCGTACCGGTGTCAGTCTTGATCAGGCTGCCCATACCGTTAATGTTGCCGACATGGGTTTTCTTTGGTTACAGGTTGTTGCTCATTGAAGAAGCTGTAGCCCGATTTGGGCTGAGAATTGTCTAATTTATGATTACAATATTTGATTTCCTCACCAAAACCAATCAGGTATTATGATTGTTGAGAACTTGTCTGAAATAACAGGATGGATGCATGTTACACACCCCTGTCAGCTTGCTCGATAAGCTGGCAAATCCACAAGCAGAGGAGGCGTGGCATAGGTTTGTTGATCTCTACACACCTTTGCTCTATCACTGGGCTCAAAAAATGAGCATTCCAGCCAGTGATATCAGTGATTTAATCCAGGATGTGTACGTGCATCTGCTGAAGGAACTTCCTGAATTCCAACTGAGTCGCCGTGGCCATTTTCACGGCTGGCTACACGCAGTTTTTAGAAACAAGGCTCTGGAGTGGTTGAGAAAACGCCATAAGCATCCGATCAATGGTCAACTATCAGATGTATACGGCAGCGAATCGCTTTCTGCTTTGGAAGAATTGGAGTACCGCAAATACCTGACAGAAAGAATTATGCAAATCCTGAAAGATTCATTTCCGGAAACCACTTGGAAAGCTTGTTGGGAATCAGTAGTCGCAAATCGTCCAGCTGACCAGATAGCCACTGAGTTGGGAATAACAACCAACATGGTTTATTTAGCTAAGTCACGTGTACTTCGACAGTTACGAGAAGATTTAACAGGCTTGCTGGATTGATTAAATCAGCTTTGATCTGAACTCACGCTGCGGTAGTGAAATACTTGGGTGAAGTATTAGATTTTCTGACAGACTTTTCCTAGTCTGCGCATCTTCTGTTGTGATAGCGTGAATTATGTCCTGATCTAGATACAGGAAATCAAGTGATGAAAATGGAATGTTGCCCATCTCATCATATTCTGCATGAGTTTGTATTTGGGGTATTGGATAAACAAGAAAGTGTTTCGATTGAAGAACACATTCTGACGTGTACCAGCTGCGCTAATCAACTTGGTACTATCTCCCAATGCGATCCAATCATCGAAACACTACGTGAGCAGTGGACCAGGCCTGCCTTCACCATACCAGAGGAAGTTCAGCCAATTCAGCGTCAACTGCATGCAGCTTATAACCAGATTACAACCAGGGTCTCGTTGCTGCATGGAGTTTCAACCAAATCCAGCTTATTGAAAGACTATCATGATCTTCCGGATATGGACGGAAATGCCGATCAGTCAGATAAGCTGATGCCGGACAAAATAGGACACTATGTCTTACAGGATAAACTTGGGACAGGTGGAACGGGTGAAGTCTATCGTGCCTGGGACGAAACACTCGGGCGTTATGTTGCAATCAAAATAATTCTGGATCGCAGAGTCTGGCATTCGCAACATATTGAACGCTTCACTTCCGAGGCTGGTACACTTGCTCGGCTGGCGCATCCTCAAATTGTCCAGATTTACGAAGTGGGTGAAGAAGCAGGTCGCGCCTACCTCGTTCTCGAGTATTTGCCGGGTGGCGACCTGGCAACACTATTACGTGGGGAGCCACAGAATCCTGAAGATAGTGCATTCCTGGTAGCGCAACTGGCGAGAGCCGTGCATCACGCTCACTCGCAGGGTATCATCCACCGTGATTTAAAGCCTTCGAACATCTTGATTGAGAAACCTGTCGATGCAGTGAAAACATTACCTTCACGTCTGTTGAAAGACTTGCGCTGCAAGATTGCAGATTTCGGACTCGCCAAGCGAATGGAAGTACCTGGAAAGACTGAGTCCGGGACTGTTTTAGGGACTCCAGGCTATTTGGCTCCAGAGAACCTGATGAAGCATCCTGATGAAGCGACACATGGTCCAGCCAGTGATATCTACTCACTAGGTGCCATTCTCTACGAACTTCTGACAGGCCGTCCTCCCTTTCGAGGTGAAACGGTTGCTGAAACTCTGGTGCAGATTCAGACTGAATTGCCTCTTTCACCCAGGAAATTGCGTCCCGGGCTCTCGCGTGAACTTGAAACAATCTGCATGCACTGTCTCGATAAAGAACCTCAGCGTCGATACGCTACCGCGCTGCAACTGGCAGAAGACCTGGATCGTTTCCTCATGCATGAACCCATCATGGTACGTCCTGCCAATGTGATGGAACGTGCCATGAAGTGGGCTCGCCGCAAGCCTGCACTAGCTGCCCTGGCCATCGTGCTACTGGCTTCGCTGGCATTGCTGACGGTAGGTGGTATCAGCTACGAGCGGCGGCTACAGGCAGCATTGCTGAGAACTGAATCTGAGCGAGACCGGGCTGACTCCAATTACCGAAGTGCTCGAGAAGCTCTGGAACGTATGCTCCAGAAATTGGATGATCCGCGACGTGCCAATGTGCCTCAACTGCAGGCTCTTCGTCGGGAACAACAGCATGAGATTGTGCAATTTCTTCAGACCGTTACTGCCAATACCAGCAACGATCCCAAGATCATGAGGGATGTTTCCAAGGCACTGTATACATCCGGACGACTTCGTCTGGTTCTTGGAGAGTTGGAACAAGCCCGTCAGGATCTTCAGCGATCCATTACCCTTTTAAGAGAATTGCAACAGCAATCACCTGATGATTCATCGCTACGATTGGATATGGCCGGCAGCCTCCAGGCTCTTGCCGTCACCTACCCAATGGGAAGCGAAAACCTGCGATTGAATGAGGAAGTCCTCGCTATTCAGACAAAAGTGGCTTTGGAGCAGCCGGAAAATCGCGACATCCAGCGTATGTTGGCCATTACCCTCCACAATCAGGGTTCCAACTACATCAGTCTGAAGCAATTAGATAAGGCCGAAGAGTTTCTTCTGAAGTCTATCAAGGTACTGGAGCACATTTCAGTTGATGTAAACAGTGCACCACAAATTGAATTTGCTGAAACAGAAGTCAATCTCAGTCTGGTGTATGAATCTTTGAAGAAGCCTGAACAGTCAGAACAATTCTACCTGAGAGCGCTCAAGCGATTTGAATCGATACTACAAAACGACCCTCAGAATATTCGCGCGCAGATCAGCTTGAGTGGCTTGCGAGTCAATCGGGCCAACATGCTTGCTTCCAAAGGCAGAAACACAGAAGCTATGACATTGCTGGATGCCAATCTTCACGATTTACAAGCTCTGTTGCAGAGAGAACCGGAGTTCCGAGATGTAAAAGAAAGGTTGTTTGAGACCCAGGGGACTCGAGGCAATATCCTCGGCCCTCAAAAAAGACATCATGAAGCTGCCGCCGCTTTTCTGGATGTGGTCCGTTTTGCTGATCCGCGCGAAGCCAACTACTATCAGTTGTTTGTTGCCAGCAATTGGGCAATGGCAGGGGAATATCGTCTCAGTTTGGAAGCATGCAAACTGGCCGGTCAGTATGCTGGATTGAACTTTGAGCAGAAAGCATACCTGGCCATGACGTACTGCCGCAATGCTGCACAGATTGTGAAAGACACCACGATTTCAACCGCCGAAAAGGATAAACAGATTCAGCAATGCAGTCATCAAGCGCTTCACTGGTTATCAGAAGCAAAAAAACAGGCTGGAGCAGCAGCCTGGATTCGATTGAAACAATCACTATCCCAGGATGCCATGTGGCTGCCAATTCGTGAACACCTGCCTGCATGGGACTGGGTCAAGCAGTCGTAAATGATGTCTCACACCGAGACACAGGAGTATTTTATGTTCAAGGTCAAGGGAAATCGTGCAGCCAGCCGTAGTTGCAGAATATCCAGCATTACTAAATCATATCGTCCTTATGTTGAATCGCTTGAAGAACGTCTGTTGCTTGCCAATGACTTGTATCGTGTGCCCGGAGTCTTGGGCGAAACGGTTAAGCTGCAGTTCACTCTGAGTAGCAAAACCAGCACGGCCAATAACGAACTGGGCATCTATCTGGTGGACGACTCTCTGGGACGAGTCAATGGAATATTGCCGAACCAGACAGGATATGCGCAGGCCGCTGCCTCGCGTGCTCAACAGTTGTTCGCTGATTCTGCTACCGTTGGAACCAGGCAGGAAATCGTTGCTGAAGCTGGACAGCAGTTTGGGTATCTCCTGGTTAAGCGGGGTTCGTTGCAGGAGTGGAGTGAGTCGAATCCTGACAATCTGCCACAGCAATCTCCATTGCTTTTATTTTCCTTTGATGGAGCAAATCCGGAACTTCGCGATGCTGTGCGCACCAAAAGCCTGACGGCTGATACTACCCAGGTGCGCTGGGAAGATTCCCTGACCGCTGCCGGACGATTGTTTAATGATCAAACCTTTAGCATCAAGCCGGTTCGCGAGTCTGTCCTGCAGATTCCGGGACAGCCAGGGCAGACCGTAGCCACCCATTTTACTCTGGCAGCGCGCTCTGCAGGCTACCGCAACGAAGCAGGGTTTTTCCTGGTGGATGATGCAAGTGGTTCGATCAACGGAATCATGCCTGGGGATGCTGGTTACGCGCAAGCAGCGCTAATGAGCGAATCCAGACAGGTAATCTTCAGCAAGAACAGTCGAGTCGGTACCTCGCGCAAGGTTAGTCTGCCCTCGCAAAGTTTCGTCGTGTTCTACATGGTGCAGAACAGCACCACAGCAGAATTTCTCAACAAAAATCCTGGTAACCAGCGAGGGCAGGGGCCATTGGCATTCTTCTCCCTTCAGCAAGCCAATCCAGACCTGATCAACCATCAAATATGGTTTAACTTCAAATCGTTTGGATTTGAAGACATTTTTGGTGGAGGAGACAGAGATTTCAACGACATCCTCGTGAGATTCACGATGTCGAATCCCCAGGGTCCGGTAGTACCGCCTGAGAGTAATGCACCTGTGATCTCGGCAGCATTGTCTCAGGATACAGCACCAGGCGGGACCACCAATAATGATACCATCACATTCAACCCGCAGGTGCAGGGTACTGTAACTGATCAAAGCCGTATTACTTCTTTTCGTGCAGGACTTGATAGCGCAACGTTGCAGCAGTTCGTCAACCTCACATCACGTCTCAACAGCAACGGTAACTTCGTTATTGACCGCAGCTTGCTGAATCAATTGGCGGGCGGTGTACTATCTGATGGTGAACATACACTCAAGTTGATAGCCAGCGATCAATTCAACAATACTTCAGCTATTTACACCGTACCTTTCGTTCTGGACTCGCAAATTGCCTTGACAGTTGATTTGGCTGGTGATTCAGACACTCCACCCGTTGGCGATTTGAAAACGTCGCTGTCAGTCATCAATCTTACCGGGCAAACTGATCCAGGTGCTGTTGTGGAACTGGTGGGTAGCGCCATGACTACCATTGCCAACAGTCTGGGGAGTTACACCCTCACAGGAATAGGTTTATCCATTGGTAACAATCTTTTCTCCATCAAAGCCACGGATATTGCTGGTAATGAACGCATCAGCAATATAACGATTGAACATGAGCCGCCAGGCGATTGTGGTTTTGATGATGAACTGACTGGATGGATTGTCGAAGAACTCGGCGGCAGTCTGGCTGGTAAGGGCACCGTCTCTGTGCTCGGCGGCTCTGCAACTATTCATGAAGGTGATTCCTATCTGGTCAGTCTTTCCAAAGACTTCATCGTTCCAACCAATGGCACAGCCCGACTGAGTATCGAGTTTTCGACACCGCAGTTTGATTCCACTGCCGTCGCGCGTTTGCGAGACGCTTTCGAGATTGCCTACGTTGATGCAACTGGTAACAGTCTTGTTTTGCCTTTCTCCATAACGCGAGATGCGTATTACAACGCAACGGAAGGCTTGTCACCGCTGTTGGCTGCGGGCGTGTTTGAAAGTCAGGGCCGATTGAATGTCAACCTGGCTGGAATCGCTCCCGGTACCACAGGCCGACTTTATCTTCGCTTGTTCAATAATGATGGTGACACACAATCACAAGTCACTATCCATTGCGTCAGGCAGGAGCAAGATCCTGGCTTGACTCCGCCCAGTGCAACCTTCTCGACAGCAACTCCGCCAACGCCATCACCTATCTCTGTTGATATCAGCAATCTGTTAAATGTAAGTGGCAGCATTCACGGGGTGTATGGCCAAAGCAGTTACTTTGCCAACAACGATACTGCATATTCTACCCTTGCGCTGAAGAATATCGGCAGCTATGGTATTGGGGGGCCAGTTCTTGTTGTTATCGATCAACTCTCTGATCCTACTGTGGTGCCTCAGGGAATTGATGGCATTCTCCCTGATGGCCGGGGCTATTACAACTTCACGAGTCAGTTAAATGATGACAAGCTGGAACCAGGAAATACGAGTCAAGCCAAAGCATTGAGGTTTTATTCACCTGACAACAAACCCTTCACGTATCAGTTAACCGTGTTGGCGCAGGCGAATCGTGATCCTGAATTTGTTTCTCATGCGTTACCGGACGTCATGGTAGGTCGCACCTATCGTTATGCTGCTCAGGCAGTCGATCCAGATGGCGATACAGTGTCGTATCAACTAATCGCTGGGCCAGTTGGAATGTCGTTGCATCCAGCCACGGGGCAGGTGATCTGGATTCCTTCGCTTGAACAGATTGGTAATCACACAGTTATTCTTCAGGCAAACGATGGTCGAGGCGGTTTAGCGACACAGCAGTTTACTATTGCGGTGCGTGAGACAATTCCTAATCGTCCACCCATTATAACCAGTACACCAGTCGTCGATGCCTATGTCAACAATATCGGCGCACCTTCAAACCTTCAGTACCGCTACGATGTAAAGGGCTTTGATCCAGACTTTGATCCGACCAGTTTCAGTCTGACAATATTCCCCGCAGGGATGACGATTAATGCCAGTACCGGCGTCATTACCTGGACACCCACCGGTCTGCAACTGGGCGATCATGCAGTCAAGGTCAAGCTCAGTGATGGCCGTGGTGGTGAGGCTGAACAGTCTTTCACGGTAACCGTGCATAATCCCAACGATAACAATGTTCCCCTCTTCGTAAGTGTTCCTCCCACACAGGTCGTCTCCGGACAAACTCTGCGTTATGATTCACTGGCCATTGATCCTGATGAGGATGCCATCAGCTACAGTGTTGTCAATGGCCCGGCAGGGCTGGTGATTCATCCGGAAACGGGCATCGTTACCTGGAATACATCCGGAGCCATCATTGGAAACCATCTAATCACGTTGAAGGCCAGCGATGGCAAGGGTGGGGAGGCCTTACAGACGTTTACTGTTAATGTGCAAGCCGGCCCAGGCGGCACGATTAGCGGCCGCAAGCTTCAGGAAGGAGTCATTGAGTTTGCTGTTCCTGCCACATCGCATCCATGGTTGGCAGGAATGCCCAATGAAACGGTTACTGTCACTGGCGATAGTGCTCCGGCACAATCTCCTACTCTGGCTGGTATCTCGGTGACACCTGGGCAGGTGCTCAATTTTCTCAGTGTAGGCTCTACCAGTGTTGAACCGAATACATCCTATACTCCTGATGGCACTCGCGGCTACTTTTTAGCCATAGGTGAAGAGAATGGCATCAGTACCGTCATTGCCCCGTACGCCAGCGTTCTTGCTGTCTTTCTGGGTGATGACCGACCAGATCAGACACCTGCTCCCGAATTGCTGATGTTCAATGATGATGGGAACGTTCCAGGCGGCATCAACTATACTTCATTGTCCCCACTGCTCAAGCAGGTCTTCTTTATTGGCGATGGACGAACCAATACCGGTGTCACCCAGCAGATCACTGTTCCTGCTGGCGCCACCAGACTCTTTATCGGTATTGCCGATAACCCTTCCTATGCCAACAACAACGGCAACCTCTCGGTGCTGGTCTCCGCTGGCCAGATGATTGCTCCCATTCTGCTTAACGAAACTGAATTCAGCCCGGCGAATTGGACGTTTGCACAAGGGCCAATTCATGACGGCAACCCATCACTGAGTGGACCCAATGCAGTCACGATTGAACACCGTACCACCGGTGGCAATCCCGGAGCTACTCAATACATCCGGGAGTTCATGCGAGTTGGTGATTTCATCAGCACCATCGGCAGCAGTAATAATCTTATCTATACACCACAAACCCAGGGTGCCATTCACAGCATTGATGCCTCGGTTGATCTGATGCAGAACCATGTCGAAGAACCTGGGCAATACCCGGCGGGCACGGTCTGGAAGATCATGATTGAACAGAATGGTGTTCGCTATTATGACAAGCAGTTGCGAGTAGGACTCAACAATTTTGACGAATGGAAGACCTTCACCGCCAGCGGCCTCCGTGAAACCGATTTCGATACCAATGTCATGGTTGGTTTTACAGGTGGTACCATCCCCAGTGAACCTGACGGTCAACATCCTGATTTCTCCGCCAATGCTGCGCCGATGACATTTGGCTTCGTTGACTGCAATGCTGGGGGTGGGCCTCAGGGTGCTCCGCTCAGTACTGCAGTCCTGATCGACAACCTCAACATAATCATCAATCGTCAAACACCCACGACGGGGCTTTCAAGCTGGGTCGTCTATCTCGACCAGAACAACAACGGTGTCCGTGATCCTGGAGAACAATACCAGGTTACCGATGGACAGGGAAACTACCAGTTCAGCAACCTGCCAAGTGGTCAGTACATCGTTCGAGAAGATGCCCAGCCGATTGCCTCGCAATCGTATCTCTACTCCGATGGTGAGTTCGCACCTGCACACTGGCAGGATAGCACCGTCTTCCTTCGCGATGGCAATCCTTCTCTATCAGGCCCGTTGGTAGTAGGTCCTTCACTGCGCACGACAGGTGGCAATCCTGCCAACTATCGCTACCAGGCCGATGACTTCCGAGTGGGCGATTGGATTGCTACGGCCAGCATCAATTCGACAGCGATTTATGATCCGCAAGTACAGGGGGCCTTGGCCAGCGTCGATTTCTCCATGGATGTGATTCAATTTCCACCGGTTCTGCCTGGTCAGGGTCCGGGCGGAACTGCATTTGTCATCGCATTGCGGCAGAATGGTCAGCTTTATTTTGGGACACCCTTTGGCAACGGCTCCACAACCTGGCGAAATTACACAACAAACGGTATGACAGCCGAAGACTTTGATATCGCGATCGTCCCCGAAGAGCGACTGGGCAATCATCCAGATTTCTCCGCCAATGGGGCGCCGATCGAATTTGGTTATGGTCACTGGATTAATGGTTTTGGCACACCGGGCTTCAGGCTGCTGAATGAATTTGGCGTCGATAACTGGGCAGTGACAGTACAGAACATTGGACAAACAGGTTTATGGGAACAAGTCAGTCCGTCGAATCCTTCATTCCACAGTGTTGATCTCGCAGCAGGGGCAACAGCTACAGGAATGGACTTTATCAATCGACGACTGGCCGATGCAGGGCCGGAATTTACTTCCGAGCCTATACGCACTGCACAAGTGAATGAACTGTACCTGTACAACGTTGAAGCAATAGGTTCTGGCGGCATTACTTACGATTTGCCTCAGCGACCGGCAGGCATGGCAATCGATCCTGTAACAGGCTTGCTGGCCTGGCGGCCTGGCGAAGTACAGGAAGGCATGCAGAGTGTTGTCATTCGCATTCGCGATGGTCAAGGCAGAATCGCTCTCCAATCATTCTCCATTGATGTCAGTCCGGGAAATACTGCACCAGCGTTTATTTCAAATCCTGTCTTGCAGGCTGCATTGAATCGCCCATGGCAATATCGTGCCCAGGCCGTTGATGCTGATAACGATCCATTGACTTTTGCGTTGGTCAATGGTCCCACGGGTTTGACTGTCTCCAGCAGTGGATGGGTCACCTGGACTCCATCAGCAGGCCAGCTCGGAACTCATCAGGTACAGTTGCGTGTCAGCGACGGGCAGGGTGCTGAAGCATTCCAGCAGTTTACCCTCTCCGTAGCAGCCTCCGTTCCCAATTCTGATCCGGTATTGACGGGAACTCCACGCACCCAGGTCCGCATCGGCGATCAATATTTCACCCAGTTCACCGGCTGGGATGCAGAAGGCGATCCCCTCCATTATTCATTACCATCGGCACCTGCTGGAATGTCGATCAATAACGAAGGCCAAATCACTTTTATTCCTGATGCCGGTCAGTTTGGTTCGCATTCTGTAACAGTGCGTGTTGAAGATGGACAGGGTGGCTCGGCTGAAAAGAGTTTTGTGCTGAATGTTGTCGGGCAGGAAGTCAATCACGCACCAGTCATTACCTCAACTGCACCCAGTGCAGCTACGGTTAACCGCACTCTGCGCTATGCACCATCCTTCACTGATGCTGATGGCGATCCGGTTATCTGGTCACTGGTTTCCGCACCGGCAGGCATGGGAATAGATCCAATCACTGGTACTATTCTCTGGCGGCCTGCTGTCAATCAGCTTGGTACTCATACGGTAGTTCTGCAGGCAATTGATCCCAAATTAGCCAGCACAACACAGACATTTTCCATCGTTGTGCGTGGAAACAACACGCCACCGGTTATTCTCTCGAGTGCCATCACCGAAGCAGCAATCCAGCAGGATTATGAGTACCGGGTACAGGCTCAGGATGCAGAAGGGGATCAACTAGTTTATTCCCTTACCACTGCACCGGCTGGCATGGTGATCAATCCTGATTCCGGCATCATCACCTGGACTCCTGCCAGCGGACAAACAGGTAATCACAGTGTTCAGGTGACTGTCGCCGATGAGCAAGGCGGACAAGCTGTCCAGAACTTCACTGTCGTTGTGAGTGCAACAGGATTCAATCGATCGCCAGTGATCACTTCGACTCCATTACTGAAAGCTTCTTTCAATCGGCTTTACAGCTACCAGGTGGAAGCAGTAGACCCTGAGAACGATGCTATCACCTTTGCACTGCTCAGTGGCCCTTCTGGCATCTCGATCAATAGCACAACAGGCCTCCTCACTTGGACACCCACACCTGCCCAGTTTGGTTCACACCTGGTAACGGTGGGTGCCCGTGACTCCAGCGGGGTGTACGGTCAGCAGACCTATCGCATCAGCGTCATCGAAAATCAGGCGCCTGTTATCACTTCGTCTCCGAAAACAACAGGAACTTCAGGGACGTTGTATCTTTATGATGTTCTGGCGAGCGACCCTGATGGCGATACTCTCACCTACAGCCTGACTCAATTCCAGGCAGGCATGACCATCGATGCTCAGGGAAGAGTTCGTTGGATGGTACCGCAGGCGCAAGGATCCGTGGATATCGGCATTACCATTACTGATGGTCGAGGCGGTGTAACCAACCAGACCTATCAACTGACTGTCACGGGAGATACTCAGGCTCCACAGGTGAGTGTCAGTGTCGATCCCAATCCGGCGGTCATTGGCAATGCCGTGCTGATGCGGGTGAATGCTACTGATAATGATCGTATTGCTTCGCTGCAATTGCGTCTGAATGGCACCATTATTCCGCTAGCTGCTGATGGCACCGCCATGGTGGATGCAGTCGCAGCTGGCAATTTTCCCATCGAAGCTATCGCCACCGACGCTGCTGGTAATCAGGGTGTTTTCACGACCAATCTGGTTGTGGTGGATGAAGATGATCCCACCGGTGAAGGGCCTGATATTGTCATCAGCAGTCCCAGTGACAACGCCAATGTATCATCCGTTGCCGACCTGATAGGCAGCATCAGCAGTGCATCAGGTGTCAGTTTCTGGACCGTTTCCATCGCTCCTTATGGGGGGACGGAATTCCGCCAACTGGCATCTGGTACCGGTGCCGTCACAAATGATGTACTGGCAGTTATTGATCCAACACTTTTGGCCAACGATCAATACATCGTTCGTGTTATTGCACGAGATAGTCTCAATCGCAGCAGCAAGATCGATGTTGCCATCAATGTGCAAGGTGAACTCAAGCTTGGTCGGTTCCGCCAGGAGTTTATCGATCTGACCATTCCGCTTGCGGGTATTCCCATTGAGATCCGCCGAGTCTATGACACATTGAATTCCGGCATTCAGGGTGACTTTGGTTATGGCTGGTCGCTTTCGATTGCAGATCCACGCATACGTGAAACGGTACCTCAGAACATTGGTAACGGATTCTTTGGCCCTGAAGCAGCACCATTTAAGGAAGGAACCAAAGTCTACCTGACAACGCCGAACGGTAAGAGGGTGGGCTTTACGCTGGCCATGGATGCCATCAGCGTGCCCTTCTTTGGCATCTTTTACCGTCCGCGTTTTGTTGCTGATCCTGGTGTATTTGAAAAACTCGATGTTCTGACACAGCCGGGCAATGCCTTTGGCGATCTCTACGTCAAACTGCCCGATGATACTTTCACATTGCCCATGGCCATTTTTGGGGGTCGTTTCAATCCCGATAGCTACAACCTGACCATGACGGATGGAACCATTTACCGTTACAACCAGCATACTGGATTGAGAGAAGTAGTGGATCCGAATGGCAACACACTAACCTTTGGAGCCGATGGTATCACCAGCAGTCTGGGAGTCAGTATTCAATTTCTCCGTGATGCCAGGGGGCGGATTGCGGAAATCATTGATCCCAGTGGAAAGAGTCTGCGTTACACCTATGATGCAGCAGGTAATCTGGTTAACTACTCAGACCAGCTACATCAGCAGACGCAGTATCAGTATCTTGCCAGTCCTGCTCACTACATTTCCCGGCTGATTGATCCGCGAGGTAACACGGCATTGGAAATGCAATACGATCCGATTACCGGACGTGCTACCGGCCTGGTTGATGCATCCGGCCTTCCTGTGATTTCCACTTTTGATGTGGAGACCATGACTGAATCCTTCATGGACAGACGAGGCAATACCACCACGGTACGCTACGATGCGCAAGGCAACATGACTGAAATCATTGATGCCGATGGCGGTCGTACCTTGAATATTTACGACAACCGTTCTTTGCTGCTTTCCACTACAGATGCCAACAACCACACCACGCTCTATTCCTACGATGAACGAGGCAATCGTACCTCTGTGACAGATGCATTGGGCAATCACACTCAGTTGGAATATGACCTTGGGAACAACCTGATCCGTAGAACGGATGCACTCGGTCAATTCCTCACCTTTGTCTACGATAATCATGGTCGTTTGATTACCCGTATCGACCAGCGCGGTGTTCTTTACACTACCGAGTATGATTCCTCTGGGCGTATTATTGCCCGAACTGATGCTGCCTGCTGTGGAGGCGAACGTAGGGAATACGAGTATGATCAGCCATTCAATCAGCCAACTCGCGTAATCTATGCAAATGGTGCGGTTGAGCAGTATTCGTATGACAGCAATGGACTTCTTGTGCAGTTCACGGATGGCAACCAACTGATTACTGAGTTCACTTACAATGATGCGGGTTTGCCTGTTTCCATAACCAATTCTGCAGGGCAGTTGACTCGGTATACCTACGATGCCAATGGCAACATCGCATCCCTGACGGATCCATTAAATCAGCGGACCGAATTCCAATATGATACGCTGGATCGATTGATTGCCGTGATCGACCCCAATCAGCAGCTGACCCGGTATGAATATGATGCTAATCACAATCGATCAGCAGTAATCGATCGCAATGGCAATCGTATTTCGTTTGAATATGATCGGATGAATCGGCAAATACAGGAAACCTGGTGGACCAATAACGCGGTACATCGCAACATCTATACCACATATGATGCCATAGGAAATCGCCTATCCATTTTCGATACCGATGCCTACCTGCAGTTTGAATACGATGCTCTGAACCGAATGGTTCGTGCCGATGATGGCAGCCTGAACGGTAAACCACAAACCATACTGCAGTACACTTACGATGCAGTAGGCAATCGCATCAGCACCAGTGATAACCGGGGTGTGGTTGTGGATGCACTCTTTACTCCAAGCAGAAAAGTGGAGCAGTTGCAATGGCAGGGCGGCGGAATCAATGCAGTAAGAATGGATTTTGAATACGATTCAACCGATCGTGTCAGACACATTAATCGCTATGCTCAACTACTGGCGACGCAGCCGATCAGCAGTACTCAATTCACCAGGGATAGTGTTGGAAATCTCACCGGCATTACGAATCGGAATGCTACTGATGCAGTTCTCAGCAGCTATACCTACGGTTACGATGCTGGTCGCCGTTTAGTCAGTTCAATGATCAACGGCATTCAGACAAATTATTCCTACAACTCTATAGGGGAACTCGGCAGCGCTGATCGTTCCATCGGACAGGATGAATCCTACACTTTCGACAGCAATGGCAACCGAGTGCAGTCTCACCTGCATGGAACCTACTCGACTGGCTCAAACAACCAGGTACTCTCCGATGGCGTTTACAGTTACACCTACGACCTGGAAGGCCAACTGCAGACAAAAACCACGTTGGCCAACGGTGATGTCACGACCTATTCGTACGATCATCGCCATCGATTAATCGATGTCACCACGCGCTCTGCCGGAAACATCATCCTGTCGACAGTGACCTACCGATATGATGCACTGGATCGGCGGTTTGCACAGATCAATAACGGCACCACGGTATTTACATCCTTTAACGACCTGAATGTATGGGCTGATTATGCCGCAGACGGCCAGGTTCTTGCTCGCTACCTGACAGGAAGTGAACTGGATCAGATGTTAGCCCGCTATCGACCAGGAACTGGAGTCGTCTGGTACCTGAGCGATTCGCTGGGAAGCGTTCGCGACATGGTCAGTTCAGATGGCACACTGCTGAATCGCATCACCTACGACAGCTTTGGCAATGTGTTGTCGCAAACCAATCCCTCTGCAAGCGATCGCTTCCTTTTCACCGGGCGTGAATACAATGCTGACACAGGACTCTACTATTATCGTGCCCGATTCTACAATCCCCAGTTGGGCCGCTTCATCAGCCAGGATCCCATCAAGTTCAAGGGCGGCGATGCGAACCTCTATCGGTATGTGGGAAACAACCCGCTGTCGTTCACCGATCCCACTGGGCTGACAGCCACGGTTGAATACAGCAACATCCAGAAGCTCAAAGCGTTGGAGGCCCATTATTTGCGCAGACAGATTATCAATGGCAAGCAGGCAGCGTGTCTGCTCCGATTTGGCTTTGGTATTGGTGGCGATCTCCTGGGATTGCCATCTTTGCCGGGGCAGACTTATGCTGAATTTATAATCTGCATGCAACAGGCATGGATTGTACCGTAGCTGTCCCGAGTTACCATTCAACACATTTGTTGCTGAATGAAAGGTGTATTGAATTCGGGCATAATAAGCTTGGATTTCCGGATATTGGAAATCTGGAAGAGGTTCTGTGACAAGTCTGACACAATATACACTACAGGCAGGAATACCAGTGTGTCTTACAATGCCAGTGACAACCAGAGGTACTGCTGGCTGGTGGTTGTTCCATTAGGATACGTATTGGTCGAAGGATTGCCGGGTGTGGGATAAAGTGGTGCCTGGTTGGGATTGAGTACAACTGATCCGACAGGGTCGCTGATATTGTCGCCTCGAAGCAGGATATCAGCCGGCTGATTGCTGGGATTCACTCGAACACGATACTCGCCGGGTTGGAGGAGCAGGGGAGCATTGCTGGCTGCTGGTCCAGACGTGCTGAGAGAGTAGAGCACCTGGCCACTCAAAGTTTCAATCGTTAAAGTGGCAGCAACGTTGTTGCTGGTGGAAAGCAGAAGGTGAAACAGTTGTGGTCGTGCCAGGTAAAGTGTACTGGTTGCTCCAGAGACGGGAACTGTCCCCTGCAACAATGTAGAAAGCGTGGTAGCTGATCTGCTGAACTGTGCCTGGAACTGATAATTTCCCGTCGCTGATTGGCCGGGAGCATTCGCTAGACGGAAATAATAATCATTGTTGGAGCGCAAGCCAGTAACCTGCAGAACCATGACTCCATTGCCGTTGCTCAGTACGGTAAGAGGAACTGGAATCTGCTGCTTATCCAGTAGCTGCACATCAGGCATGACGCCGTTGATGGTGTAGGGGGTTATCGTCAGAACCAGATTAGCGAGGTTGGTGCTGCTCAGTCTTGGAACACGGACGCGGTAGAAATCGACATCTTCCTGTGCCTGTAAACTGCCAATCTGCTGGAAACTGGTGGTCAGCGAATTGATGCTGACCAGTTTTTCTGCAGTGGCCTGGTCTTCGTTGGTCAGGTCATCTTCATCAAAAAGATCGTCCTCGTGATCATCAAAGAAATCATTTAGATCATCCTGGCTGAAGCGATCAAATGGGCCGGCGAGAATCTGTCTGATGGAATCCAGCGAAGTGGTCAACTCGGAATCGAGTGTAATCGCCAGCCCGAATCTGCCCGAATTAAAAACTCCCACAGGAGATGCTGCTTCCACCCGAACATAGTATTTGCTGCCAGGTACCGACGCAGGCAATGTGATAACAGATTCAGTGCCACCTGATGCAGCCTGCACGGTAGTCTGAATCAGCCTGCCACGTTCATCAAGCACGCTGAGTCGTGGATTCATAAGCGATATTCCACGGGTCAGCACTCTGAAGCTGAGTGGCCCTGTGTAATCTTGCGGGCTTCTGAATTCAAAAACATCGATATCAGTGCTGCGTGCGATATCTCCAAATGCAACGAGTGGAGTGGAACCTGTCCAGGCGTCATCACCCGAATCTTCATATTCAATCCTGGTGGCCAGCTTGGTAGTTCCGTTGCCCTTGCCGGGCTTTTCGTTCAGATCAGGCAGGCGTGATCCATACAGAAAAGTAATGGCAGAGACATCGCTGGCTGCCAGTCCAGAGCGTTTACCCTGAATGGTTTGATACATCACCGAGCGCTTATCAGTCGATCCGCCCATGCCGAATGCATGCCCTACTTCATGCAGAAAAACAGTGTAGAGGTCCGTCTGCTGCAACTGGAGATTCGCCTGGCTATTGAAGATGATGTCACTTGCCCAACTGCTGTTGCCATAACTGTGTGGTGGAATGCCAATGGCCAGTACATTGCTTGCCATCGGCTTGGCAGCAATTCGGATAGTGCCAAAAGGGGCGTTACCTTCCAGCGGTGCAGGCGTTCCCAGTGCAGTACCGTTGTCACTTACCAGGCCGACATTGATGTTGGTCACTCTGGTCCAGGTCTGGACGGCTCGAAAAATTTCATTTTGCCAGGTAGAGGTGGACATCAACTGGTTCAGTGTCTGAAACAGGTTGCTGGGTGTGCCACCAACATCAGTGCCATCCGGCACGAAGCTCAACGTCGTATGCATCGGGTCTGATAGGGGAATCCCGAAGGTAGCTGGTACCTGGCGATCTTCAAGAGATTCCACATTCAGACGAACCTTACGAGCCATGCTATTGCCTCAAAAAATAATGGCACACTAAGAGTAGTCGAAACGATGCAATCGATCCGCCATCTATTTTTCAGTTTATTCCCTGCCACAAGGCTGATAACACCGAAAACTGGATAAAAATAGATTATTTTGCATATCGTTTCTGTAGGTGCTGAAAATCATGGCGGGAACGTATTAAATTCAGGTCTGGATCGCTATTCAGATACTCTTTTCCAAATTGTTTCTCCAATGCCAGAGTCAGGTAAGCCAGAGCGGTAAACGCGTCGGATGCCTCTACCTTACTTGTAAGAGCATAAACACAACCTATCTGGTACAACGTCAATGGCTTCGGGGCCGCTTCCAGCGCTAAGGCTTGTTGCACATCCTGGATGGCAGGATTTCGTTGGCCAAGCCTGGCGTGATAAACCGCACGCGAAGCATACAGAAGTGAGGATTCTGGAATGTGCTTGATCGCTCGAGTCAGCACTTCCACTGCAGCTGCAGGTTGCTGCCGTTGTTCTCCCAAAATCTCTGACTGATTCTCGTAGGCAGGAAGATAGAACGGTGCGATGGTTTCTGCCTCACGAAATGCCTTCAGTGCCTCATCAAACTTGCCTTCTACACGCAGTGTTACCCCACGAACGACATGTTCCACTTCATTGCGTGAAGGCAGTTGAAACCCCTTCCGACGATCTGCCTCAGCACCTTTGACATCGCCCTGCTGACGTTTCAGGTCTGCCTTGAGAAACCAGAGACGCTGCTGGTCAGGATTATCCGAGAGTACTTCGTCAAGAGTTTTAATCGCGGCAGGCAGATCCCGCAAGTTCCAATAAGCCAGTGTCATATCAGGCAGCACTTCAGCAGAGGCTGCTCCCAGAAACAGAGCATGCTTCAGGTCTGCCAGTGCCTGCGGGTATTGCTGCAGTTGCAGTCGAACTTTGCCTCGATAATGCCAGGTGACCGCATCAGCAGGGTCGAGTGCTAATGCCGTTTCAAATCCATGCAACGCATCCTGCAGTTGTCCTCCACGTGCATGCAGCAATCCGGAAAGGAACCATGCACCAGACCAGCCCGGTTCACGCTCTATCAGTAGCTGTACCAGTTTCTGTGCATCATTCCATTGCCCCTGATCCAGTTGAAAACTGGCAAGCAGACCTAGTTCCCGCGAATGCAATGAATCTATCGGTATCTGCTGGAGCGATTGCATAACGGCTTGGGTAGGGCCTTGCTCCAGTAATCGACGCTGCCATTCAACCAGCGATGATAATCCAGTGTTATCGCACCAGGGAACTGCCTTGCTGTTGGCTTGTAAGGCCTTCTCATGGAGAGCCAGTTTTTCTGATTCATTTTCAGCTCGCACACTTTGAAGCTGGTAGAGCTTGGATTGAAGGAGCCTGCCGTGCACCATCAATTGAGGTAACTTGTTCTGCTGAAATGGAGTGAGGAATGTCTTGTTCCAGTTGGTCTGCAAAGCCGCATCAAGTGAAGTGGCAGTTGGTCCCAGTTGCGTTGGCCACACCGATGTCGCAATACGGTCTGCCTGTTGTAACTGCTGTTCTGCATCTGCGAAACTGGTTTGAAACATCAGCCGTTGGTCACTCTGCCAGCGGCGATAACCCATGTATCCTGCAACCAGTGTAAGCAGCAGACAGAATAACAGTATGCCGCGGCGCATCATGCCGGGATTCCGCTGCCTCCATTTGAAAATGCGCTCAGGAATGGATCGATCCGGTGCATATTTTAAAACCTGGTGCTGTAGTTGTCGCTGCAGATCGATATGTAATTGAGCTGCATCTGCGTAGCGGTTTGCTGGATCAATAGCGAGACACCGCGAGATAATGCTGGCAGTAGCAGGACTGATAGCAAGACAGGATTCCAGTAATGATGGCGGTGCGTGTTGTCGCTGTCTGGCCAGCTGCGTGAGATATTCAAGAAGGTTTTTCTCATCGAGGTGAGGGTAAGCTGGTTTGCCACTGAATAGTTCGTACAGAATCAATCCCATTGCATAAACATCAGCCTGTTTGGATCCGGTAGTGCCTTTCCCTTTGACCAGTGAAGTCAGTTGTTCTGGAGCCAGGTAGGGTAAGGTGCCGGCCATGCTTGACAGGGTTCCCTGTTCATCAAGATGAACCGCCAGGTTAAAGTCCAGTAGCAATGGTTCGCCATCGAAACTCAGAAGGATGTTGGCTGGCTTGATGTCACGATGAACAATGTCGTTGGCGTGAGCATGTGCCAGACCGCCAGCTATTTTTTCAGCAAGGAGCAGCACGATGCCGGAATGCGTAAGTTGTTTCCATGCATCAGACGCGGGAGAGTTTTCGTCAAGAAACTTTGTCCACACCGTCGAATCATGTGGCATCGGCCGCTGCTGCATCGTTTTCTGAACATCGCTCAGGGTAACCTTCCCCAGGTAAGGCATGCAAATGGCCTGCCACGTCCGTGTTTCATGCACCGAGTAGATCGGCATGATGTTGGTATGCCGCAATTTTGCCAGTGTTTGCGGCTCCTGGAGCTTGCGCGATGTGAGTTTCAGCGCAACCTGACGATCCGACAGGCTTTTCTGGCGGGCCAGGTACACTTTGCCAAAAGTTCCCTGTCCCAGTTCTGACTCAAGTGAAAAATCCAGAAACTCACTGCCAATCGCAGGCATCTCTTGGCCGGTGAATCCTGTTTGGGCACTTCCGAATTCTGTACTTGGTTGCTTCAGTGTGTGCTGATCAAAACCACTTGCAGCAGATTGGGATACTGGCCATTCTCGCGTCGAGATGCGATACAGTCTGTGATATTCTGCAGCAGAGGGAGTTTCGCCTGCTCGTTGCCGCTGACGGTATTCTTCAAAAGCAATCGCAGTGAGTGCTGATTCATCTTGGCGGAGCGAGGGGAATTCCTGGAGATACTGATCCAGACTCTTGGGTTGTTTTTCCTCCCAACTGTACTCCAAATCGACACGAATCAACTCGGTCAAAATCGCTGAAGACTCTGCTGTCTGGTGCGTTGGCAGGAAATCCTGAAGCTTCACATTCCGATTACGTGCGCGCTGCTTCTCGAAGGATTCGATCACACTGTCCAATGCTGTGACAGCCATCATCACTGGTTCTCCATCCAGCCCTATTGAGCCAGCACGATCAGTTTTCTTCCATCAGGATGGTTCCCAGCTTCGCTCTGAATTCCTGAAGAACTCGTTCTACCGATCGCTTGGATCGTCCTGTTTTTTGTGCAATATCCTGAACTTCATGTCCTTCGATGCGATGCTGGATGATGTCTCGCGTAGTGGAGGGCATGCTTGAAAGAGTCTCGTCGATCACCATGTTCAGGATGGACAGCGAGACCTCATCGCCTTCGCCAGGCTGTTGCACTGCATTCTGAAGCACATCACTCCCCTGGGTCGCTCTACTGTCTCTCCTGGAAGCGTGATGCCAGGCTCCGGTTCTGCGTATTTTGTTAAGTGCAATAACCAGAAACAGCTTCCAGAGTTCGTCTCCTTCGGGTACATGGTAATGGCCTTCAGCGGCTCGCCGAAAGAAGGTGCGAAAGACGGACTGTACGATATCTTCCGGATCAATGCGTGTTCGCAGATCACCAGCGGTTTGTCGAGTGGCGAGGTTGCGGAGTCGATCGGCATAGCGGAGATACAACTGGGTTGCTGCATCGTCCTGTCCACGATGCAGTTCGATCAGCAGAGAACGGTCGGATGTTGCTTTCTTCGACAACTCCGTTTCATCCTGCGACATGGCTAACTCCGGTGTCTGGATGCGCACCCATTCAGTTCCATGTCGATTAGTATAGGTGTATCCAGCCCGTTCTCGGCCACCTCTTTCGTTTTCAGTTGGTATTCGATGCTGCACCGTTTGCATCTGGTTAAGTCACCATAGACAAGGCACGATACCACTATCGTGCCTTGATTCCGGTTGAACCATCCTGGTTAACCGACGGCTTCTACCTTGCTGGCTACCATGGTTGAAGCGGTAAATCGAGCTTCTCCGCGGTCTCCAACCTGGAAGGCGCTAAGCGGCACATGGATGTCGTTTCGTTCAATTTTCGTATTGCCATCCACCAGTACGGTTACGATATTGCCGTTCTGCTGACGGATCGAAACACTGTTCGATGTGACAGAAGTGATGATGCCTTCCACGCGGGACTGGCCCGTTTGGCTGCCGCCACCACCATGGTCATCACCATCTTCGCCTGATTCCAGCTTGAAGGCATTTCGTGTAGTTCCATCAAAACGGGCTTCAGCCGGATCACCAATGGTGAAAGCACTCAGGGGTACATGTACCCCATTTTTCTCGAGTACCGTAGATGCCGTTACGAAGAACTGGACATCGACACCCGATACTGTCTGAATGGTGACGCTGTTTCCATCGATGGCAGTCAGCGTGCCTTCCACTCTGACCAGTCCATCGACCTGCTGAATACCTTCGTTGCGATCACAGTCATTGAAACTGTCGCGGCTGTCGCGAATAGTGTTATCCAGGCCTCTACCTCCGCTGATGCGATCTACTCCCAGATCGCCGTTCAAACGGTCATCGCCGTCTTCACCTGAGAGCGAATCGTTGCCTGACCCGCCATTGACATCATCGTTGCCACTACCGCCGCGTATCAGATCGTTTCCTGAATCGCCGAGCAGTCGATCATCACCAGCTTCACCTGTCATGCGATCATTACCGCTGTTTCCAGTCAGACGATCATCACCCAAGCCACCAAAGAATGTATCGGCTGCTGCACCGCCAGTCAGCACATCGTTACCATTGCCGCCATAAGCGGTTGAGCCAATGCTGCTGTTGTTAGTGAAGGAATCATTACCATCCAATCCCTTGAAGACCAAACCGCGCACTTTGGACAGAGGGAAGGTGACGGAAGTACTGTTCAAACTGATCGTCACATCCCTGCCAGAAACAGAGATTGTGGAGCTATCATCCTGGGTTGTTCCTTCAATAGTGACGATGCCCAGCGAATTGCGAAGAATGCCCGTTGCGGGAACGATACGTTCACCGAGAGATTCAACAGAAAGGCGTGTCTGACGAGGTTTGCCGGCAGAACGGTCAATTTTCGTGCGTAAGAAATTTACTAATCGTTTCATGGAAAGCTCCTGAGATGGTTATCCGGTCAATGGGAGGAGTAGAATCCGCAACCAGCGTCCGCCAGAATAATTTGTGAAATTCCACAATTGCAGTTAATGCACCAATGTTGGATAGATTCCCATTTTGCTCAGATTTCCTTGGAAATGAGTGTGTCCTTCCGAATTATGCAGCGGTTCTCTTGGGCAATCATAAAAGGTTATCAATCAAATAAAGTACCTTGTTTCTGCGATTGTTTCCTTCGTACTTTTTTAACATTCAGGGTTGCATAAGGCGCGGGCTTAGATCATACTCAAGCATCTGTCAGTTTATTTCCTGCCTTGCTTCCTGCTTATTTCCCACCTGAGACACGTTGCCGGAGTTGATGTCGAGATGAAACGTGCTTCGTGCCGATTCAGGCACCTATTCCTGAATTTGTCGCGGCTCATTCTGCTGTTCATGGCGCTCAATTCAACTGCATCCATTCGAGCTGACGAGAGGTTCATCAGCTTTAATAACGATGTCGTACCCATCCTCACCAAGGCGGGGTGCAATGCCGGCGTCTGCCACGCCAAAGCTGGTGGTGGTCAGAATGGCTTTCAACTCTCGCTGTTAGGATTTGAACCAGCGGAAGACTATGAACACATCGTGTACGAGAGTCGTGGTCGACGACTGTTGTTCGGTAATCCCTCCCAGAGCCTGCTGCTACTCAAAGCGTCCGGTCAGGTGAGACATGGTGGCGGGAACCGATTGCCTAAGACTTCAGAAGGATATGCGACTATCCGCGACTGGATCAGCCAGGGGGTGCCGAAAGATACTGCGACGAGTCCGAAACTGGTCTCGGTCGAGCTTGAACCAAAGAAGGGCGTGCTGCACCGACAGGCTACTCAACAACTGAAAGCCTTGGCACGTTACTCTGATGGCAGCATTCGTGATGTCACCAATATGTCTCTTTTCGAATCGAACGACAAAGCACTGGCTGAAGTCTCCAGCACTGGCCTGGTCAAGGTGGCCGACTTGCCCGGCAAGGTTTCGGTCATGGTTCGCTATCAGGGGCTGGTGGCGGTGTTCAATGCAGCTATTCCTCTGGGAGCTACTGTCGAAAGTCTGCCTCGTTCAAACAACTTCGTCGATACCGCGGTCTTTGCCAATCTGAAAGAACTGGGGATACCCCCATCCCCCGTGTGTGATGATGCTACCTTCCTGCGCCGTGTCACCCTCGACATTGCGGGCCGCATCCCCACCGAGAAGGAAGCACAAGCGTTTCGCTCGAGTAAGAACCCCGACAAGCGTAACCTGTGGATCGATGAACTACTCAAGAGTCCGGACTATGCTGACTTCTTCGCCAGCAAATGGACAGCAGTGCTGAAGAACCGGCGGGATGATACCAGCGACCTGCTTTCTAACTTCGCTTTCCATGCCTGGGTGCGTGACAGTCTGCTTTCGAACAAGCCTTACGACCAGTTTGTCCGTGAACTACTGGCAGCGACCGGTACCGTCATCGATAACCCGCCGGTAGCCTGGTACAAGCGGGTGAAGGAGCCGAAGGATCAGATTGAGGATGTCGCACAACTCTTCCTGGGCGTGCGGATGCAGTGTGCCCAGTGTCATCATCACCCGTTTGAACGCTGGAGCCAGGACGACTACTATTCATTGGCTGCATTCTTCGGGCAGGTCGGACGAAAGCCCTCTGGCACTCGTGGTGAGGATTTGATCTTCCACAAGCGGGGCATGGCGACCGCTACCAATCTCAAGACTCGTGCAGCACTCAAGCCTGCAGCGTTCGGCGATCAGGTTTCTGCGATTGCACCCGATGAAGATCCCCGGTTAAAGTTGGCCGACTGGATGAAATCGCCGAAGAATCCCTTCTTCGCCAAGGCCCTGGTGAACCGGTACTGGAAGCACTTCTTCCAGCGTGGGCTCATCGAACCGGAAGATGACATCCGCGAGTCGAACCCCGCATCCAATCCGGAACTGCTGGCTGCACTTGAGAAGCACTTCATTGAAAGCGGCTACGATTTGAAAGAACTGGTGCGTGCTATCACTCGCTCCAGCGCCTATCAGTTGAGCGCGATTCCTAACCAGTACAATGTGGGCGACCGCCAGAATTATTCACGCTATTATCCACGCCGCCTTTCTGCGGAAGTGATGCTGGATGCCATCGACCAGTTGGCGGGCACGCAGACTGATTTCGCGAATTTGCCTGCAGGTACCCGTGCGGTGGCACTGCCTGACAACAGCTACAACCGTTCGTCCCCGTTCCTGCGGGTATTCGGTCGGCCTGAGGGGGAAAGTGTCTGCGAGTGCGAACGGGTGCAGTCATCGAACCTGGCCCAGAGCCTGCACCTGATCAATGCTGGTGATATCCGTGGCAAGCTCGCTCACGCCAATGGTCGTGCCGAACTGCTCGCCAAGGATCCCCGCCCGGCGGAAGCCAAGGTCAAAGAGTTGTACCTACATGCTTTCGCTCGCGAACCTCGTGCTGATGAACTGAAGGCAGCGCTGGCCTACTTGAACGAGCCACGAGTGAATGCAGCCGGTCAGAAACTTGATCCCCACACAGCAGCCCGTGAGAATTTCCAAGACCTCCTCTGGGCCATCATTTCCACCAAGGAATTCCTCTTTAACCATTAAGGGTATGCCCTTCATGCTCCTCACTCGGCACTACTCTCGAACTGCGGTTACCTGGGCACTAGTCCTGGGTTGCCTCACGTTCGTCCATGCACAAGAAGTCGGTCTGCCTGCACCTCGGCTGCTCACCACGATGCCGATGGGTGGCAAGGTGGGAACAGCAATCGATGTCACCATCACCGGCGAACATCTTGATGATGCGAGCGACTTGATCTTTTCCGATCCTCGCATCACTGCCAAGCGCAAGCTCGATGCAGCAGGCACACCGATAGCCAATCAGTACACGGTCGCCATCGCGAAAGACTGTCCCGTTGGATTGTATGAAGCTCGAGTGATGACTCGGCTAGGCATCTCGTCCTCACGCATATTTGCGGTGGGCACACTGAACGAAGTGGTGCAGACCAAACCGAACCGAACATTGGCCACAGCACAGGAACTGTCAGTGAACTGCGTCTGCAACGGCGCTACTGCTGACCGTTCCATCGACTACTACGCCGTCAAAGCCAGGAAAGGGCAACGCCTCATCGTCGATTGTGCCACCATTGGCATCGATTCCAAGTTGCATGCCACCGTAATCATTGGTGATGCAGCAGGTCGCGATCTTGTCGTTGAACGTCGAGGTGGCGTGATCGATTTCACTCCACCCAGCGATGGTACTTACGTCATCAAGATTCATGAACTGACCTTCAAAGGTGGCCCGGCGTTCTACTACCGCCTGGGCATCTGGGAACAGCCGCCCGGCACCGCTATCGTCAGGCAGCCCTCCACGAAGCCTGTTCATGCTTTCTCCTGGCCACCCACAGGATTGCCTGCACAGGCAGCACAGAACGAAGTGGAACCCAACAATGATAGCAAGCACGCTCAGAAGATCAGCCTGCCTTGCGATGTGGCAGGCAAGTTCTTCCCTGCTGCTGATGTTGATGTCTACGAGTTCGCTGCCAGGAAAGGTGAGGAATGGTGGATCGAGATGGCATCCGAACGGTTTGGACTTCGCACTGATCCAACACTCCTGGTTCAGCGGGTGGTCAAAGGCGAGAAAGATGCAGCCGAGAAGTTGATCGATGTTCTCGAGTTGAGCGACATTCCCAGTCCGGTAAAAGTTTCCAGTAACGGCTACGCCTACGATGGCCCACCCTACAACGCTGGCACTTCCGACCTGTTGGGCAAGTTAGTGATCAAGGAAGATGGCCTGTATCGTGTGCAAGTCTCCGATTTGTTCGGCGGCACACGCAGTGAACCAGGCAACCACTATCGTCTCATCATCCGCAAGGCTGCTCCTGACTTCGCTCTGGTCGCCTGGGCGTTGCACATGGAGCTTCGAAATGGTGATCGTAATGCTTTGTCCAAGCCCATTGCTTTGCGTGGTGGCGCTACGATGGCGCTCGAAGTGGTTGCATTTCGACGTGATGGGTTCGATGGCGAGATTGAACTGGTGATGGAAGGGCTGCCTCAAGGGGTCATCGCCCATGGTTTGAAAATCCCCGCCGGCCAATCACGTGGCATGATGTTGATCACCGCTCAGGCCAATGCACCCAGGGGCTACGCCAATGCTGCATTCATCGGCAAAGCAACAGTCGCTGGCAAAGCAGTGACACGCCCCTGTCACCTCGCTTCGGTCTCTTGGCCCATCCCCGATTCCTGGGGCGAGATTCCCAGTCCGCGTTTGCTGGCTGATGTGCCCGTTTCCGTCGGTGGCAGCGATGTGGCTCCGCTGACCATCACGACGAAGACTCCGGTGATCGAAGCAACCGTCGGCCAGAAGCTGACCGTTCCCCTATTGCACAAGCGAACCAGCGATTTCTCCGGCGATACGATCCAGATGAAAGCCATCGGTGCTGGCTTTGAGAAGGCCCCTACCTTTGATCTACCCGTCAAAGCAGACACTTCCCAAGTGGTGCTCGATCTGAAAGCCCTTAATGTTCCACCAGGCGAGTATCGAGTGTCGTTCCTGGGTGGTGGTGTTGTCAAGTATCGCCATCGGCCTGAACTGGTCACTGCGGTAGAAGCTGCTTCTGAAAAGAAGTTGTCTGAAGTGAAGGCACTCGAAGACGAGGTGAAGAAGGTAACAGCCGATGCCCAGAAAGCACCCGCAGCGAAGAAAGAACAAATGACCAAGACCCTGGCTGCAGTCAGTGCCAGGATGAAAGCTGCGACCGAAGCTTTGAATGCTACCAGACAGCAGCTCAATCAGGTAAAGCAGGCAGCACAGCCACGAGATATCGTCGATATTGTGGTCTGCGAGCCATTCACGATTCGCATCAAGCCTGCGGAGAAGAAGTAATGTCACACGGTTACAACTGTCGCGGGCCGATTCAGTTTGGTGCCACCGGTCGTCGTGCGTTTCTGCAAGCGGGCCTGGCCGGGTTCGCTTCGCTGAGCCTGCCCAACATCCTGAAACTGCAACGTGCCAGCGCTGCTTCGTTGGGGAAGAACAACACCGAGAAGAAAGCGGTGATCATGGTCTGGCTGCCCGGCGGGTTGTCTCACCTTGATTCTTACGATCCCAAGCCGAACGCAGGCAGCGACTACCGTGGCCCGTTCAAACTCATCCCCACTAAAGTCCCGGGGATGCAGTTCACCGAATTGATGCCGAAGCAGGCTGCGATCGCAGACAAGCTCGTTGTAGTACGTTCGATGCGGCAGTCTGCAGGCGGTCACCCCGCTGGTTCCATGCAACTGCTTTCAGGCGACCCCGACACTCGCGATAAGCCCAAGCCCAAATACCCCGACTGGATGACTGTTGCCAACTACATGCTGGGCCAGCAAGGCCCCCGGCAGAATCCGCTACCTTCCTATGTCGGCCTCAATCCGCCTCTTGAATACAACGGCCCCGCTTACCTGGGTGATTCGTACTCACCGTTTGTCGTCTCGGGTGATCCCAACGCCCCTACTTTCTCTGTACCCAATATTGGCTTGACCAATGCTGACGAAGTGCAACGGCTAGGTCGACGTTCTTCGCTCCGTCAGAAGCTTGACACCCTGGAACGCAGTTTCGATCATGCCCGGGAACTGGCTGCACTTGATGAGTTTGAATCGCAGGCCATGACCTTGCTGACGAACCCACAGACCAAGGTTGCCTTTGATCTGAACCGTGAAGACCCCCGGACCCGAGACCGTTACGGCCGCAACGCCTGGGGACAGCAACTATTACTGGCCCGACGACTGGTGGAAGCAGGCGTTGATGTGCTGACAACCAGCCTCAGCGGCCCGCTCTGTGGACGAGTAGGCAACTGGGACGATCATGCCGTCAACCAGCATGTGTTCGATGCCATGAAGTTCCGCTCGCCGGCTTACGATCAGGCCGTATCCGCTCTGATCGAGGACATTTACTTGCGTGGGTTGGATAAGCGAGTGCTGGTCGTCGTCACAGGTGAATTCGGGCGCACTCCCAAGATCAGCTACGCCCCCAGCACCGGAGCAGGCGATGCCAGCGCACCGGCAGGCACCACCCAACCAGGTCGCGACCATTGGCCTGCAGGGTTCTCCAATATCTGGGCAGGTGGAGGCATCTCGACCGGCCGCTTTGTTGGGGCCACCGATAAGCGAGGCGAAAATGCCATCGATCGTGTCTGCGGACCAGGCGATTTCCTCGCCACCATCTACCACCACCTCGGCATCGACTACGCCAAGACGATGATCAAAGACTTCAACGGTCGCCCCACACCCATCGTTGATCATGGCAAAGCGATTCCCGAATTGATCGGCTAGCTAGCTTGCCGTGCCGCAGACCTCATGGTTTAGCTGGTGCGTCACTGATGGCATGAATGGTATTGTGAATCGTGCCAACGATGGCACGTCCGTCGGTTCCTTTCAGACGATACTTGATCTCCATGCCCCAGGTGGGTGCCAGGTCTTTACTCTCCAGGCGCACCGTTTTCCCATCGGGCAGAAGCACAGCTTTCGATATCATCAGGGCATGTTCGTTGAGATGCTTCGAGCCATAATTTTTGCTGCGAAGTAGACCCCAGACAGTGACTTCGTAGTTCTTGATATCAGCTGCACTGGATGGATCGATCGGATCAGTGAAGGTCACTTCCACTCCACCCGACCTGGCCTTCAGACCAACAGGCAAGTCGGCAGGCTTTTCGGTATATCGAACCCGATAGAAGCCGCCTGAGCCAGTCTGATTCCCCGCCCAGGCGAACATGCCCAGGGTATAAAGCTGGCCATCGACAGGATGAAATCTGCCACGCATGATGCCTGTCGGAAACGGCGGCAAAGGCAGCGAGCACATGCCACCTTGTACCTGTCCATTCACTTTCTCATGAGGCACGACGTAGATCTTCCCATGCCCGTAGGAGATATTCAGCAGCGAACCTGCAAGTGATCCCCACTTGTCACTGTTCACCCACAGCAACTCAGCCGGCGAACGATCAAAGTTGTTCGTGATCCAGCAGAGTGGCTGCTTCATGGCAGAGTTGGAGGTTTCGGTGATGTCCGTGTATCCCCACATGTTGCCATAGAACCCACTTTTCTCCACCAGGTTGATACGGTTCTTCGGCGTCCAGAATCCTTCCTGATCGGTGACGAAGAAGGTGCCATCGGGATTCAAGCACACGCCATTGGCTGCCCGGAAGCCGGTCGCGAGTATCTCCGTCGTGGAGCCGTCCTTGCTCACTTTCAGAAGCGTACCATGGTGAGGAACGAGTGCAGGCAGTGCATGACGACCACTCTTGGCGTAGTAGAAGTTGCCTTCCGGATCGGTCTGCAAGCCCATGGCAAACTCATGGAAATGCTCGGTCACCTGATGATCGTTATTGAAGCACTCGTAGTAATCCATCTCGGCATCGTTGTTTAGATCGTGCAGCCGCACGATTTGATCGCGACAGCAGACATAGATATTCCCCTCGCGCAGCTTCAGGCCAAGTGGCTGAAAGAGCCCAGTTGCGATGCGCTGCCAGGTTAGCCCACTAGCTGGTTGATCGAACCCGGTGACCATCCAGACATCGCCATCCCAGGAGCAGACTGCTGCCCGTTTACCATCGGGAAAGAAGTCGAACCCCGTCAGTCGCAATTGAGCGTTCCATGGGTTCTTTTCTGGAAGTACGAAGGTATCGACTGCAAACGGCCCATCGTTCTTGCCTAGCGTTGTCATCGTTTTCAGAATCTCTGGCCAACGCTTCGGCCCACCTTCAGTGAGTAGTTTCAAGGAACTTGGGGCAGTGCTGGCATAGCCATCAAGCATCTGCTGGGTGGTCTTAGCCATCAGGAGCTTGATGCGCATCGTTGTTGTCGAGACAGGTATCTTGAGCAGCGTGAAGCCATCTCGCTTGATGAGCGATGCCTGGGCATCACCCACCACCTTTACTGCAATATCGGCTGGCGCGATCCGAGCTAACAGTTCTTTGGAGGATGGACCGATTTCCAGCGTACGAGTATAGATCACTGTGGCTGGTTGTTTGGCATCCGTCTCTACACCGAACGACTCGAATACACTGGCACCACCAACGGTGTATGAGAGGATCGTTTGATTGCCGAACTGGTAGGTGCCCCGGTACTGCGCCCACGATTTCGGTAGTGGCCCATAAGGCTTGCCATCGCGACCAGTGAGGCGTGGATCGTCGAAACTACCCGTTTCAGGATTGGCCCAACCGGGACCGACTGGATTCACCACCTGAACATCGCCCATCAGCTTGGGATGGACTTGATGCTGACCGTTGAAGTGGATGCCTTTCCAGTCAATAAATCCGTTGCCACTCCAGGCCGCTGCGAATCGCATGGTGTCGTGATCAAAGAGCGCCCAGCGGTTGCCTCGTGATACACCACCCGGTCCTGCATCAAGCCGTACAGCAATACCCTTGTAGGCGATGTTCGGTCCCGTCCCACTAACTTCGTAAGTGTTCATCAGGCTGGGGCCGTAGTCCATGGTCACCCATGGTTCCACCGTTGCCGCCGGCGGACCGAAGATTGTTCCCTTCGGAAGTTTCTCTAGGTAACCCTGATCAATGCTCGCATATTGAGACTTGTTGTCATTCTTGAGATACGTTTCGCGGAGGTAGTGGATGACATCATACTTCTGTCGAGGCACCATCCACGTTTGCGGGGCCATCATGCCATAGCCGTGGGTGAGCGTTTGATACAGGCTGTAGGGGTCGCTGCCGTTCTTGAACTTGTCGACAGCAAATCGTAGCGATGTTGGCATGGAGCCGAAGGCATCCTTGGTTCCATGACAGTTGGCACAAACACGGGTATAGATGGCTTCGCCTCGGCGAAATGCTTTCTCATCCAGTGAGCGGAGGAACCCGGCATGATTGATCTCCTTCTCATACTCGGGAATCACGAGTGCCGTCTGGGCAGGCCGCAGTTCACTGGCACGACGAGGCCCTTGTTTTGCGATTTCGATGAGGTACTTCGCCAGGTCCAGAAACTGCTGCCTGTCTGAAAGCAGATTGACCAGACCATCGGGCATCAGCGATTGCTGGCTGATCTTGCGCTCGTCGATCTCAGCACTGGCAACCTGGATCTGTTTACCCTGCGCTGCCGGGTCGATGAGGGTAATGTCGCCGTTCTTGTCACTCACGAAGAGGCCCGTGTGGGTTCGGCCATCGCGGGTGGTGATGGTGACCGTTTCGTACCCCTTTCTGATAACCTTCGATGGTGCAAGCACGGATTCAATGAGATGCTCTGCGGTTCCATCCTTCCCGATTTTGGCAAGGTCTGGCCCCAGTTGAGTTCCTGCTTGGGCATCGTGGCATTTGGCACAAGTGAGAAACGGCTGGAAGAACAATACTGCTCCACGGGCTGCATCGCCACGAGACTTAACGTCATTGATCAGGCTGGAGAGGGGTTCCTTGCTCAGTTTCTGCTGCAGCGTGGGCTGATCATCGACATGTACCAGAGAAGTGGAATACAGCATCAAGCTAACGACAAACAGCCTTCCCATGTGCATTCATTTCTCCGAATCAGCCCTGGTGCATGTCTTAAGTTAAAGATGCTAATCTATCCTTTAGATAGTATCCAGCGCTTTCATGCAAAGGATCATACTACCCTGACCATCACCAATGTTCGCACATGGCATCACTGTGAAAACAGGACAGCTGAGACGAGCCTGTTCATTTATCGCTACTCATCTAGTAGCCAGTGGCATCCTACGTGAAAATCAGGGTCATCCAATGGATATGAATGGACATGATGATCATTGGGTTTGATTACCTCTCTTCTCTCCTTATCCCAGAGAATTATCAATCTTCCTCATCTTCCTTCATCTTCATCAACCAGATTGCCCGAATGGTTTTCAGTTTCCTTTCGATGGAACGCACCGATCTACCGAGTTGCTGAGCCATTTCCTCATTGGAGTAACCTTCCAGTCGAAGCAAAGCAACCTGGGAGAGTTCCTTATCGCGCAATGCTGCAAATAGTCGTTCGCACTCTTCAGTGAAGATCGCAGCTAAGTCAGGCTCGACCTGTTTGCCAGGCATCACATCTGGGCTGCCCGGTGAAGATTCATTTGAATTGAAGAACACCGATTCGCCACGAACGGCATCGCCACCCCGTTTCTGAGCATGAATCCGTCGAAGGTGATCAACAGTTTTCCGTTTAGTCAGTACACGAAGGATGAGCCACAGATCGCTCCGATCATTCAACTGGACAAACCTTCCCTCAGCTGCCCCTCGAAAGAAACTGTTCATAACACTCAGTGCAATATCTTCTTCATCTCTGACACGACGAGCCCGCGCCTGCAGTTGTTGTCTGGACGCCACCATCAATTGATCAAAATACCTGTTCCAGAGTTCCTGTTCTGCAGCCTGATCACGACCTTGCTTGATCTTCTCCAGTAAATCGACCATGGAATCTCTGTTTATCTGATCCATTGGATTACCGTGTATGATTCAAGCTTAAGGCAGAAAAGATAATTTAATTTAGTGGGGAAGCAAGCCATGAAAGACAATTCAGTTGTGGACAATCTCCATGCTACTGCTTGATCGCCAATAACCTCCATGGTAACAATATGGGATTTACTGGGCCAAAAGCAGATGAGATCACGGTGTTGTCCACCAGAACTTGCCCTGAAATTCTGAATTGAGGCAACTATGGCAGTGCGTATACATGTGGCAGCAACCGTGGCTACTGAAAAGGAAATCAGGAATGTCTTCCGCGAAATACTTGGAGATGTATTTGAAAAAATCAGGATTGAATCGACGCCGCCTTGGAGCTTTTTCACTGCCAATGATTGGGGTGTGGATCGTGCCAATTTGATCCAAGGGCTCGAAAAGCTACACCACACAGGATTGCTAGCTACAACGGAAGACGCATCGCGCTGGCATCTCACGCTTATGCAGCCACGCCAGCCACCACTCAGATTTCTGCACGAATTCTATATCTTCCGCAGGGAATGTGATCCGCAGCAGAATGTGGAACCATCTGAGGAGGAAGAAATCGATCCTCGCCTGGCATTTCTCCAGCCAGATCCAGACCCCCAGCCAAGTCGTCCCTGGTCACCATTTGATCAGGTTGCAAATTCCTATGCCGAGATGGGCGCGCCAATTGCTGATGCCTTTCTTGACTCAGTTCAACACATGACCTATGGCCAGGCTGTCAATGCATTTCGACTTTACGAAGCCAATCGTTTGGCTGATGCGTTTACACAGGCAGGCTTGGCTATTGATAGGCAGCCTCTGCTCGATGCCTTGCTTTGGAAATCCACCACGGACCGGGAAGACGATGCGGATATAGGTAATCTTCCTCGGGTTCTTCTCGCATTGGGCCTGCACGGATCCATAGCTGATTTTTTTAAAAATCCCGACCCTGTTGAGCTGGAAGATTCGGAACAGACTGCAGAATCTGCCAAGGCGGGTAATCCATACGGCAGCGATGAATTCATCTCGCAAGCCATCAAGGCTACAGAATCCTGTTCGTTGCTGCCTGTTAAAAACGGCCCGCTCGAATGCGAGTTTGTCGACATTCCATTACTGGATTTCATCAAGGATTCTCTCACAGTTGGCTCTCAGCCCTTCTCAGTTTTGACACTAATCTTCCCGTCTCCCACAGATCCCACACAACTGGAGGTTCCAATATCCCACTGCACCGACATTGAAGTCCGACCCTGTCCGCAAGGCTGGCAGATCGGTTTGAAAACACTCGATTATTTTGCTCCAGAGTCAGAGGAATCAGCATGGAGAGAAGATCTGCTGAGAACGTACCTGGGCGAACCACTAGCTGCGATCTTACGTTCTCCACCTGATGGAAGCCATCTTGATTACCGTACAGGCCATCCCGATTATCCCAGCACACAATTACGCTTCTCAGGACCTGTTGCACAGGGTAAATGGCTGATCGAATCAGCCTGGCCAGCCGTAGACCGGGATACCCTGCAGGAGGTTCTGGATCTCGCGCGAAATCGGGAGGATGAGGAATGGGTTCTGCGTGATGAGGCGGAAGCTGATGCCATCATGCATGCCGTGTCTCGCGATGGTTATCTCTACAACATGGAAGTTCAACGCAATGGCAATCATATTATTTGTGAGCTGGATATCGGCAATCTGGCTGTGTTGATGATGCGTCATCGTTACAGTCACATCTGGGATTTCAAGCCTGTTCTGGAGTTTGTTGAACAGCAATACAACAGACGCCGAAAAGAAGAACAGAAAATGCGGCGAGCACTCGTCAAAAATCGGAAGGATCGCTCGCCGCCCATAGACAAATCAAAGGTTATCTACCGAGGCAAGGCCAGTACCTACTGGAAATCGGATATGGCCAGTTGGACGGTGCTGGAAGCTGCTCCTCGCAAAGCCTTCGAAGCGGCCTTAGCCGAACTCGGTTTCAAGTGGATAGGAGATTTCGTCTGTAAAAAGCTGCGTGACTATGTGCTACGTTATTTTCTCAGCGAGGATAAGCAAACCTATGCGATAATCACTGCCTCTGCCATGGGTTACCTGTCCTTCGAATTCGTCAGCCACTTTGAGAATGATGCACATCTGACCACATCGAACTCGTGGATTGCCTCCAGCCATCCTGAAATCGAAATGTATGCCCAGGTTCATCCTGAGTTAAAACCGAAAGAACTCTTTGAAAAACATAAGTGGGGCATCAACCGATTTCTTACTCACAAGAACACGCAACCAGTACGCTACTCAGAGGAACTTTCCGTTCTATGTGAACTATTCGATTCCATTCTCATCAAAACAGCAACCATAGAGAACGACCTGAATACGGTGGATCCCGTCAGCATGGAGGAAGATTCAGAGGAGTGAATTCTGCTGCGCAGAATAGTGGCAGGTTTGTTGTGATGGCCCATCACTCAGTAACTCTCATAGTCTAGCTCAACAATCAACGGATTATTTCAGCAAGAACCAGACTAGTAGCGAGATCAGCAGAACAATTGCAACCCAGAAAAAGTAGGTTATCCCATGCCAAGAGGCGCTTTCCTTCCCCGGTATATATGATGGCGGGCCATACATGACACGCAATTCTGAATCATCTTCAGATAACTTCTGCGTCCATTTCTTGCGGTCCTCGTCTTGCTTATCTTCCATTGCAGATTTTCTATCATCAGGTTCACCCTCCTGATCAAGGTCGATTCGGCTGGGTCCATACATCACGCGTCCAAGTTTTTGTAAGGCTGACTGATTTCCGGGTGGTGTGGAGTTCGAACTATCCAAGGATGCTTTGCAGTGCGGGCATGAATCTTCTCCTACTCGATAATGCTGACCACACTTTGGACATGACTTAAGAGAATCATCTTTTTGAGGGAACATGTGATGCCTCCCTTGTTCCAGCAGGTTCCACTACGATGCTGAAGATTCCATGATCGAATGGGACACCTGGAGCAGGACTGATCCTGACCAGTCTTTCCTGCAGTCCCTGCTTCTGGTGTTGTAATGCACGATAGTGACAATAAGGATTATTGCCTGCCTTACCGAAAAGTACATGGCTGGTCCAAGTACAGCCGGCTCGGCAAACGTCGGCATAATAACAATCTCGACAAAAACCCCACAGGTCGGCCATGCTGCGTTCCTGAATGACACGTAAAGCCGGTTCACGCAGGAGTTCTTTCAATGATTTTTCCCGCAAGCTGCCACCAGCATAAGGAGTGGTAGGAAGGGAAGGGCACCCTTTGAGCGTTCCATCTGCCTCAATACCTAATGTCTGCTCACCTGCCTGGCAACCATCCCAATATCCGTTTCCAGAAGCCCCACCGCGGAGTATTTGTTCAAAGGGGCCAAAGTAACCAATGTTGTTGCCCGGAACAAATCGAACGCCGGATTGAACACAACGTTGTTTCAAGGCAACAAGTCGGGGAAAGAGGTTTAGCAAATCATAAGGCTGCAGCAACCAGTCAGAGTGATCGGCAGCACGTCCCATGGCAACTGTTAACTGCACCCCCCATGCCCAAATATGCTGCTCCAGTAATACATCAAGCAGACTTTCCAGGTCAGGCAGTGAAAGATGGTTGATCTGTGTATTGACGGAAACCTTAACTCCTTCACGGTGCAGATGATCCAATGCTGACAGGGCGGCCTGGTAACTGCCCGTCATCCCCCGCTGCAGATCATGGGCACTCTGTAATCCATCCATCGATACTGCAACGCTGACTATTCCCGCTTGCTTGATTCGTCTTGCCAAATCTGCATCCAGACCGCGACCACCAGTCACCATCGAACAATACATGCCATGCTCGCTGATCGCGCGGGCGATACATTCCCAGTCTTGTCGCAGGTATGCTTCGCCTCCGATCAGTGCCACTTCACGAACATCGCACTCACCCAGTTGTTGCACAACACGTAATGCTTCTTCTGTCGTCAGTTCCCGTTGTCTGACCTTGCCTGCCCGTGAGCCACAATGACCGCACGCCAGGTTACAGCGAAGTGTTAACTCCCAGACCACCATGTTGAAACGTGAAATGATAGGCTTGATGGTGCACCAGCATGACAGAGGTATTTCATGAATCAGATTATCGATCAGGCAAGCTTATCCGGATTTCTCTCTGAAGTAAACGATTCGATAAGAACAGTGAGCCACTGATGCTCGCTGTGTGAATTCCCAGCACGCTACTGTACAATGGTCGAGAACAAGTCCATAACGCATTTACCAGCAGCTACGAAACATCAACTACTCTTTTGCCCAGAACACTCATCCTCGGAGAAACGCCCAGGCCTGGTTTGGATGTGGTAGTCATGAACCCCTGCTGGCGCTGAGGTGCACCTTCAGCCGTGCTGACCGTAACATAGCTGTTGAAATCGGTGCTCGTGAAGCGGAACTCCTCCGGTGTGCTGTGGGCCAGATGAGCAATCGCAGCCGTGGTAATGTCACCTCCCCAACTGTCTTCCAGTGTCATGGCAATTCCCATGCTCACACAGAGATCGCGTGCCTGCTTCGTTTTCGTCAGTCCGCCCAGTTTGCTGATCTTCAGATTGACCACATCCATGGCCAGGTCGCTCCGGGCACGGAGAAGCATGTCCAGGCTGTCAACATTTTCATCCAACACAAACGGGTGGGTGCAGTTTCGCCGCACCGCCAGGCACTCTTCATAGCTCAGGCAAGGCTGTTCGATGTAGACATCTACATCTACAACCGCACGCACCACCCGCATTGCCTCATGCTGTTTCCAGCCGGTGTTGGCATCAGCAACCAATCGATCCGTGGGGAGCAGCATCGCTCGGACCGCACGGATACGTTCGATATCCACATCAGGGTCGCCGCCCACTTTGAGTTGAAATCGAGTGTAGCCTTCAGCACGGTAGCCTGCCACTTTCTTCGCCATATCCTCAGGCGATTCCTGCGAAATGGCACGGTAGAGTCGAATCCTGTCACCAAAACGACCTCCCATCAACACGCAGACAGGCAATCCGGTAGCCTGGCCAAGAATATCCCAACAGGCAATATCAATGCCTGATTTCACATAAGAATGGCCCTTAAGGGCTGCATCCATCCGATCATTCAGCTTAGCCAGTTCCCGTGGATCGAACCCCAATACATGGGGAGCCAGTTCTCGCAGACCTGCTCGCACTCCTTCGGCATAAGCGGGCAGATAGAAAGGCCCCAGTGGGCAGACTTCGCCGTAACCGATCAGGCCGGTATCGGTTTCCACGCCAACAATGGTGCTGTCAAACACCGATACCGATTTGCCACCCGACCACTTGTAAGTTCCCTCATGCAGAGGCAATTCCACGCGGTGGGCAAAAATGCGTTTTATTTTCATGATGACATCATTCAACAGGGATAAATTGAACCAGTGTTCTAGCAAGTTTCGTTATACATGATCAATTACTTTCTTGCCGGTAAAAAATGATTCTGCAACATCGGTATGATAATGCTTGTCAATCACTCTCAACTTGAACAGTATGTACTCCATAACATTCGGAGTCTGATATGCTTCGCTGCCCCTCGTTTCTATTATTGCTGCTGGCTGTAACACCATTGGCTGCCCAGCAGCAGACTGCCAAGCAGTCCCGTCTCACAGTTGATCGCATCTTTGCTTCAGATGAATTTCGCACCGAAGCAGTGCCGATTGATAAGTGGCTGCCTGGGGGTGCATACCTGTCACTGCAGCCTTCGAAAGCACATACTTCAGGAAGGGATATCGTGCGTACCGATGTCCAAGGCCAGAGCGAGGTTTTGGTCCCTGCCGATAAACTCATACCGCCTCAATCTAAAGAACCTCTCAACATTGAAGCGTTCGAATTCTCGAAAGACTTCGATCTGGTGCTGATCTACACCAACTCTGCCCGCGTCTGGCGCACCAATACCCGAGGCGACTACTGGACCTTCCGTCGATCTACCGGAAAACTCACCAGACTCGGTGGCGATACCAAGCCTTCCACCATGATGTTTGCCAAACTATCCCCCGATGGCGCTACTGTCGGCTACGTCCGGGATAACAATCTCTACGTCGAACCTGCGGAAGGCGGTATACCAACCAGACTAACCAGCGATGGTTCCAGCGACATTATCAACGGCACCTTCGATTGGGTGTATGAAGAAGAATTCTTCTGCAGAGTCGGCTGGCGATTCAGCCCAGACAGCAAGCAGATTGCCTACTGGCAACTCAATACCCGCGATGTCAAAACCTTCACCCTGGTAGATAACACCGCAGGCAAGTACCAGACGATGAAGACATTTGCGTATCCGAAAACAGGGGAGCGTAATGCATCCTGCCGTATCGGCGTAGTAGCAGTGCAGGGGGGTGATACCCGATGGATGCAGATTCCCGGCGATACCAGTACGGATTTCTATCTTCCTCGCATGGAATGGGCAGGCAATTCGCAGGAACTGGTGATTCGCCGGATCAATCGCCTGCAGAATGCCGTTGATGTCATGCTGGCTGATGTCGCTACGTGTTCGGTCAAAACCATTCTCACTGAACGTGACAGCACCTGGGTCGATATTCATGATGATGCTTTGCAATGGATGGAGAACGGGAAGGCATTCACCTGGATCAGTGAACGGGATGGCTGGCGGCATCTCTACATCGTTTCACGCGATGGAAGCAACCAGCGATGCATCACACCAGGCGAATACGATGTGATCAAGCTTCTCCATGTCGATGAAAAAGCTGGCTGGGTTTACTTCTACGCTTCACCCGAAAATCCAACGCAACATTATCTTTACCGCACATCATTCTCCGGTACCGGCAAACCCGAACGGCTCACACCCGCCAATCAACCAGGTTGGCATGATTACGATATCTCTGAGGATGGCACTACCGCGTTGCACACCTATTCCTCATTTGGTAAGCCGCCCCGCGTGGAAGTGATCACACTGCCTGAGCATAAAGTTGCCCGAACGCTGGCAACCAATGACAAGCTCCGAGAAAAACTCGCACAACTCGAACGGACCCCTACGGAATTTTTCCGCACCGAGATTGGAGAGGGAATCAAACTCGATGGCTGGATGATCAAACCTGCTAACTTTGATTCGTCAAAGAAATATCCCCTGATGTTTCATGTTTATGGTGAACCCTGGGGGCAGACGGTTACCGACCGTTGGGGTGGAGGCCAGTACCTCTGGCACCTGATGCTGGCACAGCAAGGCTATGTGGTGGCTTGTGTCGATAACCGCGGAACGCCTTGCCCGCGTGGCCGTGACTGGCGCAAAAGTGTCTATCGAAAAATTGGCACACTCGCTTCGCACGATCAGTCAGTTGCTGCCCGCGAACTGCTCATGCGACCCTGGCTCGATGCGGACCGTGTTGGCGTTTGGGGTTGGAGTGGCGGCGGCTCGATGACGCTGAACCTGATGTTTCGGCATCCCGAAATTTATCGCACTGGTATGGCCGTGGCGCCAGTCCCGGACATGCGCCTGTACGACACCATTTATCAGGAACGATATATGGGCTTGCCGAAAGAGAATGCCGAAGACTACTTACAAGGCTCACCCATCACCCACGCTGCAGGCCTGAAAGGCAACCTTTTGATCGTACATGGCACAGGCGATGATAACTGCCATTACCAGGGGACAGAAAAACTGCTTGATAAACTCATTGAACTGAACAAGGCATTCACAGTCATGCCCTATCCCAACCGCTCTCACTCCATTCATGAAAGAAAAAACACCACCAGGCATCTTTACACGTTGCTCACTCGCTTTCTCAATGAACACCTGCCTGCCGGACCCAAACCGTGAGTCAGTAAATACAAGTTAGCCAAAATAGGTAATCCCACGTCTGAAAATAAAATTAACTTTAAGTTACAACCATATCAGGGGTTGGTACGTCTCAACCTTTGACAACAGAACGGTACTCAGATTATGTTGAGAGATATCACTTTCCAGAGAAATACCATGCGAAACCGGATCATACTCTCTGTTACACTACTGGTGTGCCTTCTCGGTATTCTGTTTGCATGGAACCGGTCAATACACATGGATCAGAAGCAACGCGATGCCCAGTGGGCCAAAGTAAATGATGCCATCAACAAGGGGTTGCCTCAATCAGCCATCAAGGAAATCGAACCGATCATCAAGTCAGCTATCGACGAAAAGGCTTATCCCGAAGCCATCAAGGCCATCGCCAAGAAAATCGCCTACGAGGCCATGGTCCAGGGAAACAAGCCTGAAGAACGCATTACACGGATGAAGGCTGAAATAGCCAAAGCGCCCGACGAAATGAAGCCGGTGATGGAATCAGTGCTGGCCCAATGGTACTGGCATTATTTTCTTCAGAATCGCTGGCGGTTCATGCAGCGAACCGCAACAGCAGCAGCCCCTTCAGAAGACTTTACCACCTGGGATCTGTCCCGCTTATTCAAGGAAATCGACAGCCAGTTTACCAAAGCACTGAGCCATGAAGAAAAACTCAAAAAGATTCCCATTAAGGATTATGACTCTCTGATCGATAAAGGAACGCTACCCGATAGCTATCGGCCAACGCTCTACGATTTCCTCGCCTTTGACGCATTGAACTTTTATGGCTCCGGCGAGTTGGCAGCAGCCAAGGCTGAGGATGCGTTTGAATTTGAGGCGAACAGTCCAGTGCTCGGCAGTCGTGAAGCATTCCTGACTTGGAAGCCCGATACATCAGATGCCGATTCTCCCAAGCTGAAAGCCATCCAGCTCTACCAGAAGTTGCTTCAGATCCATCAGAATGATGATGACGGTTCAGCCCTGTTGGATGCTGATTTGCATCGTTTGCGCTTCGGGTTTGCACACGCTTTTGGAGAAGAGAAGAACGCACTCTACAAGAAAGCATTGAAACAGTTTGCCGATGAAAACAAACAGCATGAACTCAGCGCCCTGGCTTTGGCTACCCTGGCCGGTGTGTACCAGTCCGAAAACAAACTGGTCGAAGCACGCGAGGTTGCAATTCAGGGAAAGAATCAGTTCCCGCAAAGTCAGGGAGGTATCAACTGTCATAACATCGTCGTGGCTATTGAGCAGCCTCATTACCAGGTGCAGATTGAGCGAGTGTGGGCCAATCCGCTGGCCAAGCTGCATGTCGAATACAAGAATCTGACCAGACTCTATTTCCGCATTTACCAGGCTGACTGGGAAAAGCAGTTGAAGAGAAACGTCCACAGCCACCCCTCGCAGATGGATGATAACCAACGCAGTGAAATGCTTGGGCATAAGCCCGTTGCGGAATGGTCAGTCGATCTGCCAGCAACGGAAGATTACCAGCAACGAAGCGAAGAAGTAACGCCACCAGACAACCTGCCAGCCGGGTTTTATTTTGTCGTTGCCTGTCCAGATAACCGATTTAAGATCAACGGCCTGCCTCTTACGCAATCCCATTTCTGGGTCAGTGATCTGGCGCTGGTTCTCCGGCAGGAACACTATCGCGGCAGGCTTGAAGGGTTTGTCCTCAACTCGAACACCGGCGAACCGATTGTCGGTGCCAGAGTCACTCCTTACGTCCGCAATTATCAACAGAACCGGTTGGATGTTGGTGCCGAACTGACCACCGACAAGAACGGCCTCTTTCAGTACACCGGTCCGAGTAATCAGCCTGTCATCTTCCTTGCCAAGTCAAACGGCCATGCCATCTCCAACGATAACGAGATGCACAGACAGGGCGGCGGCCAGATTCAGCAGGCATTTGAACAGGTGATCTTCTTCACGGATCGTTCTCTCTATCGTCCCGGACAGCCTATTCGGTTCAAAGGCATCGCGCTCCGGGGTGACAATGAAAAACTGAACTATCAGACGCTGGCAAATCGAACCATCACGGTTCAGTTCAACGATCCCAACGGCAAGGAAATCAGCAAGCTGCAACTGGTGACGAACCAGGTAGGTTCATTCAGCGGCTCTTTCACTGCACCCCGCGACCGCTTGATGGGACAAATGATGATCCAAGCCACAGGCCCGCATGGCTCGTCACACTTCAATGTGGAAGAATACAAACGACCCAAGTTTGAAGTGACCGTAGATGCTCCGAAGGATTCACCCAAACTCAACGATGCCGTCAAACTCACCGGCAAGGCCATGGGCTATTCCGGTGCCGCGGTGAGCAATGCCAAGCTTCGTTATCGTATTACCAGACAGGTACGTTTCCCTGCCTGGTGGGGCTATTACTACTGGTGGCGGATGCCTCCCAATCTCGGTGCTGCCCAGGAAATTGCTCACGGAACTGCAACCACCGAACCAGATGGCACATTCTCCATCACTTTCACTGCCAAGCCCGATCCAACAGTCGCTGAGAAGGATGAACCGGTCTTCACCTATTCTGCATCGGTCGATGTCACCGATACTACAGGTGAAACCCGTAGCGGTTCACGTTCTCTGCAGGTAGGCTACACCGCCTTGCAGGCCAGTCTCACCGCTAACGAGTGGCAAACTTCGAGCGAACCCGTCAAATTGAAAATTGGCACCAGTACCATCGATGGCCAGGGCACAACAGCCAAAGGCAGCCTCAAGGTGTATCAGTTGAAGCAGCCTGAAAAAGTAATGCGTGCAGGGCTATTTGGTCGCCCTAGCCCCCGGCCAATCCGACGTGCACCGGGTCGGCCGCAACCCGCCACCTCGACACAGCCCACGCCCGATCCTGCCGATCCACGCACCTGGGAACTGGGCGAACAGGTTGCAACATCCGAGTTTACCACGACTGATAAAGGGGAATTGGAATCACCAGTCAAACTGGGTGTTGGCATCTACCGGGCCATGCTCGAAACGCAGGATCGGTTCGGCAAACCGGTGAAAGCCATGCTGCAGTTCCAGGTCGTTGACCCAAGTGCCATTAAACTTGCCCTGAAAATCCCCCATTTCTTTGCCGCCCCGAAATGGCAACTCGAACCGGGCGAGGAATTCTCCGCGCTCTGGGGCACCGGCTACGATTCAGGCAAAGCCTACGTCGAAATTGAACATCGCCAGAACATCATTTCCAGCTTCTGGACCAGTGGCGACAAGACGCAGCAACTCATCAAACAGGCCGTTAACGAACAGATGCGGGGCGGCTTCAATGTCCGCGTGACCTATGTCCGTGAAAACCGTGTCTACACCGAATCACGCCATGTCGATGTGCCCTGGTCGAACAAGGAGCTGAAGGTAAAGTGGGAACACTTCGTCTCGAAGCTCGAACCGGGGAAAAAGGAAACCTGGACAGCAGTCATCACCGGTCCCGATGCGAAGAAAGCTGTCGCAGAGATGGCAGCAGCCTGCTACGACGCTTCGCTTGATGCCTATCTGCCTCACCATTGGCAGCAGGCCATCAACGTTTTCTATCAGGATCGTTCCTACTGGAGCCAGCAGTTCCAGAATTATCAGTTGCAGATGCATCATTACGTCGGCATGTTCCCACACCAATACCGGTCTGGAGATTTCCGCTATCGAGCATACCCGCAGGATATCACCGTCAACTTGTGGCAATATGGTTACCTGGAAGCCGGACAAGTCATGCGTGTTTCAAGTGGACGGATGGCACCAGGGTCGCCAGCGCCTGCAATGCGTGCAGTTGCAGCAGGTATAGCGGAAGGCAAAGCCGATTCTGCCATGAGTTGGGGCGCCGAAAGGATGAACGAAAAATTCGACAAGCGAGTGCCAGGCGAACCTGTAGCCCCATCGGTAGGCCCAAATCTTGAAAATGTTGCTACCCGTACCAACCTCAACGAAACTGCTTTCTTCTTTCCACATCTGCTGGCTGACGAAAATGGCACGGTGAAGCTCGAATTCACGATGCCCGAAGCGCTTACCAAGTGGAAATTCATGGGCTTCGCACACGATAAGGAACTGAAGTCAGGCTATCTCGAAGATACTGTCGTCACTGCCAAAGATCTGATGGTGCAGCCCAACCCGCCTCGCTTCCTCCGCGAAGGCGACATCCTCGAATTCACCGTCAAGGTAAGCAACCAGTCTGCCACCCGTCAGGCCGGCAAAGTGCGTTTGACCCTGACCGATTCCCGCACCGGCAAATCCATTGATGCTGATCTGGGCAACAAAGACCTCGATCAGGCATTCGATATTGCATCGAAGGAATCACGCAGCTTCTCCTGGAAGTTGTCCGTGCCCGATAACCTCGGCCCCATCACCTACAAGGCTGTCGGCGCTACCGACAGACTTTCCGATGGCGAAGAAGGCATGCTGCCGGTCCTTTCCAGACGAGTACTGGTTCAGGAATCGCTGCCTCTACCGATTCGTGGCAAACAGGACAAAATATTAAACTTCACGAAACTCCTCGAATCAGGCAAGTCGAATACCCTCCAGCATCAGTCACTCACTGTACAGATGGTTTCCAACCCATCGTGGTATGCTGTCATGGCATTGCCTTACCTGATGGAATACCCTCACGAATGTTCCGAGCAGACCTTTAATCGCTTCTATGCCAACAGTCTGGCCAGACACATTGCCCTCTCAGATGCTCGCATCCGTAAAGTCTTCGACCAGTGGAAGAACACTCCAGCTCTCGATAGTCCGCTCGAAAAGAACCAGGACCTTAAAGCGGTGATGATCGAGGAAACTCCCTGGCTCCGGCAGGCCAACAAGGAAAGCGAATCTCGTCGCAATGTCGGCATTCTCTTCGACGATAACCGTTTGCAGGATGAGATGAACCGAGCGTTCCGCAAACTCTCCGAACTGCAGAACGCCACCGGCGCCTGGAGCTGGTTCCCCGGCGGTCCGGATAGCGAATACATCACGCTCTACATCACCACCGGCTTTGGCCGCATGCGGCATTTGGGGCTGAAGCCCGATATGGCGCCAGCCCTCAAATCGCTCAACCGCCTGGACGCCTGGATGGATCGCATGTATCGCGATATTCTCCGTCACGATGCTGCTAACAAAGACAAGAACCATCTCACCTCGACCGTGGCACTCTATCTCTATGGGCGCAGCTTTTTCGTCGAAGACCAAAAGGTGGCAGACCCGTACAAGGAAGCCTTCAACTACTGGCTGGCCCAGGCAAAAAAATACTGGTTGCAACTAGCCAACCGCCAATCGCAGGCTCACCTGGCTATAGCTCTCAAACGCTGGGGCGACAGGGAAACACCGCAAGCTATCATGAACTCGATCAAGGAACGCTCGGTCACCAATGAGGAACTGGGCCGCTTCTGGCGCGACACCGAACTCAGTTACTGGTGGTATCACGCACCCATCGAAACCCAGGCACTCATGATTGAAGCCTTTGATGAAGTGATGAACGATGCTCAGGCAGTAGAAGACTGCAAAGTCTGGTTACTTAAGCAGAAGCAGACACAAAACTGGAAGACGACCAAGTCTACCGCCGATGCCGTTTACAGCCTTCTGCTCCGAGGCGACAACCTGCTTGCATCCGATGCTTTGGTAGAAATGTCCCTGGCTGGCACTGCCATCAAGCCGGAGAAAGTGGAAGCAGGCACCGGCTTCTATGAACAGAAGTTTGTCCGTGGCGAAGTCAAACCTGAATTCGGCAAAATCGAACTCAAGAAGACAGACGCCGGCGTTGCCTGGGGCAGCATCCACTGGCAATACCTGGAAGACATCAGCAAGGTAACACCACACGAAGGCACGCCTCTGAAACTGCAGAAGCAGTTGTTCAAACGCACCTACACCAAAAAAGGACCAGTGCTCGAAGCGGTGCAGGGGACTGTCAGCGTAGGCGATGAAATCGTCGTCCGTATCGTGCTCCGAACCGATCGCGACATGGAGTTTGTCCACATGAAGGATCATCGAGGCAGCGGCACCGAACCCACTAATGTCCTTAGCCAGTATAAGTACCAGGATGGCCTGGGATACTATGAATCAACCAAAGACACTGCCAGCCACTTCTTCATCGACTACCTGCCCAAGGGTACCTATGTCTTTGAATACGCTGTTCGTGTCCAGCATCAGGGTAAATACCCTACCGGCATGGCACACATCGAATGCATGTATGCTCCAGAGTTCAACAGCCATTCGGAAAGCATCATGCTGGAGGTGAAGTAAGGCATTTTATTCAGCTTTCACTTTGGGAATCACCACTACTCCGGTCAGTGTTTTTGCTGCCCCGGAATAGTTCTGGCACGCTTCAAAACAGTTGAGATGGGATTGTGTAAAGACCTGTATGAAGTATAATTCAATCATGTCTGCCAAGTTCCTTCGAGGTCTGTTGATTTTTGCCATCCTGCACATGCATGTGCCGGCATGTCGACTGCATGCTTGCTGTCAGGCGATTCCATCGAACGAAACCAGCAACAAGACAGAAACTGGTTGTGATTGTTGTCAACATGAAAGTTCTGAACCAGACGAGACTGCTCCAGTCTGTCCTGTGCATCGCCATCAGAACACAAAGAAGTTTTATCCGGGTTAAGCGCGTCAAACGAAACTCTTAAGTTGTGCCAGGGTCATTCGGAGTACCGAATAACCCTGCCACAATTGACCGACTTCTACTTCAGCTTCAGCGTCGCATTGGTCTCTTCTTTATTTTTCAAGTAAGCATATTCCGCAGTGAGTTTTTCTCCGCTGGTTTTTTCGAATTGCTGAGTCAGCATGATACCGTTGGCCTTCGGTGCACCTTGCGATTTCCAGCCCATCGCTGTCAGCTTCTTTTCAAACCAGGATGCAATTTCCTGCGAGTTGCCTTTGGTTACAGCAAATAGCTGGGCAGGCGAATCGCTGACAGTGACCAGGCGAGCCTCCGTTGGTGCAGGAAGTTCAAAAGGCAGCAATCGGGTCATGTACGAAACATTAGTCTTCTTGTCTCGAGAACCAGCGTAAATGCCAACGTCGAGTTTGATTGCGTTCTTTCGGAAAATTTGGGTACTGCCCGCCATGCCGTAAGGTTCCCATTGGTCCTTGATCAGAGCATCACGTACTTCTTTCCTGGCGTCTTCAATTGACGATTCAACTGCATATACCATGGAGGATTGCGCACCAATCAGCTTCTTGCCCGTCTTGGGTACGTACAACTTACTCACATCCAGGTTGCCCTGATTCGTCATCACGACTTTGATAACTTTGCCATCCTTTCCGCTTGCTTCAAAAACGGTTACCGCCAGTGAATAACCATTTCTGGTAAAAGTAGCCGAACACGATTTGGGACTCAGAAAAGGAGGATTAGCTGTATCCTTCCAGCCACGGTCAGCTAATTCCTTCTGGATAAACCCAAACACTTCCTTGGCATCTTCGGTGGCTGGCAGTTCATACATCTGCGTCGCCACTGATCTGATAATAGTTCCAGCTGCCTTGCTATGCATTGGCACGGTTCGCAGATCAAGCAGCTTGGCTGCTTCTTCCACGGTGGCCAATGATGCCTCCTGTGCCACAGTCAATTGAGGGATTAAACAAAGAACCAGACTCCATAGCAAACGGGACATTTGAGCTCCTTGGTTTCAGTACCTACGTTTACGGGTTGGGGTATCACTTAACCTTGCTGATTGACAACAGGTTGATCAGTTCAGGTTCTGCTTTCGGGTCATTCAGCAACGACACGCTGATTTTATCATGGGAGAGATGATCCTTCGACAGGTTCAAGGTATGTCGCACTGCAAGTTGATTATCAAGCTGGGTGATGACATAGCCCTGAATCCTGCTCTTATCAGATCTCTGCCATTCGCTGCCGACCCTTTGCCAGGTAATGCTGCGAGTCCATTGGCTAGTAATAATACCGGCTTTCAGTACCTTTTGTCCGTTTCCTTCCTTGCTCCACTTCTCCTGAAGCAGTTGTAGCAGTGCGGCTCGATCTGAATTCCGATATTCATCGGGTGGCGGAGTATTGCCTGCGATGATGTCGTTTCGCATAGTCGCAGCGAGGGAGTTCACTTCGCTGCGGATTTTTATCAACTCGGCTTTGAGTCTGGCCAGTTCTCGGTTTTCCGGGTCGAGTGCTTCCAGTGCAAGCAGCATCTGCTCTGCTTTGATAAAGCCAAGTTGGATGTCGTTCCCGGGTTTGAAATAAGCTGGTGCCTTGTATTCCACTCCTCGCTTTGCACCATCCAAGATACGAATCAGCAAAGCATCGATTTCGGGAACCGATGCAAACATCCCGGCATAACGCTCATACTCTTTCAGTTCTCTGGAAGCATAATTCCAGGCAGTGGAAAGATCGCTCCACGGCCTCTGGTTGGTACGCATCTGGACACCATACTTTTTGCCCAGTTCATCTATATTGAGACGGTACTGTCGCAACACGCGCAAGTTTTCCAAATGCTTTTCAGGCTGGGATGCAATGGTCTCAGGCCGCTGTAGTGCATTGCCGATCTCTTTGAGCCGTGCAGCATGATCAAGAATAGCTTGATCATTTTCCTGTGCCCATAACTGGGTGGAACCAATCCAGCAAAACATCACGACAAGTAGAGAACGTCGAGTCATCACGCACTCCCAGAAGAAATCGTTACATCAGGTATCCATCGCTATCCGATTTCTTTCAGAAAATTCCTGATTAGCACTATTTCTGAAAGATTGCCTGGCTTTCCATATATTCCTGTTTTGAGATTAGCTGACCGCAAGCTATAGTCAGGTATGGAATTACGTTGCCCAGTAATGAACATTAATCAAGTGCCCAGGCGGAGAGGATTCGTCCTGATTATCCTCTCAGTTATCTTCGGGCTGATTGGGCACGCTGCAAGCTTCACACAGGACAAGCCACGCAGCCAGCCTTCACTCAGCCAGCAGGTTCAGGGCATCATCAACCAGCATTGTCTGGCCTGTCACCTGGAAACCAAATCCAAAGCAGGACTGCGGCTGGATAAGCTCACCACCGAGGTGACATCTGTCAAACACGGAGTGCTCGCGCCCGGCAATGCCGATGCCAGCCTGCTCTACCAGCGCATCATCAGCGCTAATGATCAGGAACGCATGCCTCCCGAAAAGCCTGCACTCTCTAAAGCGGAAGCGGATACCATCAGGCAATGGATTCTCGCTCTGGAAAAAGGTAGCATCTCGTCGAATACTTCCGGCAAGCCGGTACCCTGGTCTTATCAACCCATTTCAAAACCCGGCATCCCGAAAGTTCGCCAGGCTGAATGGGTCTGCTCCCCCATCGATGCCTTCATCCTTGCCAGGCTGGAACAGAAGGGTATTACCCCGTCACCCGTTGCAGACCGTCTAATCTTAATGCGTCGGCTCTATCTCGATCTGCTCGGCTTGCTGCCCACACCGGAAGAAGTTCAAGCCTACCGGGAGGATAATCGGCCTGATGCCTATGAAAAACTCGTTGATCGACTTCTTGCTTCCAAACACTTTGGCGAGAAGTGGGGCAGGGCCTGGCTTGATCTCGCCCGCTATGCCGATAGCGATGGCTACGAACACGATGAACCGCGCCCGCATGCCTATCACTTTCGCGACTGGGTGATCAAAGCCTTCAATCAGGATATGCCCTTTGATCAGTTCACCCTGGAGCAACTCGCGGGAGATTTATTGCCTGCTCCCACCGAATCGCAATGGATTGCCAGCGGTTTCCATCGCCAGACCATGCGGCATAACACCGCTGAAATGTTCGCGGAAGATTTTCGGATCACCACGGTCAAGGATCGGGTCAGCACCACCGGCATGGTCTGGCTCGGCATGACCATTGGCTGCGCAGAATGTCACGATCACAAGTACGATCCCGTTTCACAAGAAGATTACTACCGGCTTTATGCAGTTTTCAACGATGCCCAGGAACGTGTGGTCGGACTTTCCGAAGACAAGCAGATTGCCACGTTCGAGCACATCACTCGCGATGCTTTTCTGCATCAGCGAGGCAACCCTGCCATGCCCGGCCCGAAGATGCGGCCTGGTATACCAGCAGCATTACCTGCATGGAAGCCTGCGGACAAACACGCCACCCGGCTCGATCTGGCCCGCTGGCTGGTGCAGAAAGACAATCCGCTCACACCCCGCGTGGAAGTCAACCGCATCTGGAAACAACTCTTCGGCAGCGGTCTGGTGACCTCACCTGATGACTTCGGTAACCACGGACAATCACCCAGTCATCCCGAACTCCTCGACTGGCTTGCTCTTGAACTACGTGATAATGGATGGAAACGCAAGCCGATCATCAGGAAGATGGTACTCTCTTCCACCTATCGTCAGAGTTCCCATATCCGACCTGAACTGAAACAGCTTGATCCGCTGAATCGCTTGCTGGCCAGGCAGAATCGTTTTCCACTCGATGCGGAAAACATTTACGATATCTCGCTGCAGGTGGCTGGCATGCTGCAATTGGAAGAAATCGGCGGGCCATCTTTTCAGCCACCTCTCCCGACACAACTCGAATTGAACCTGATCAAAAATAATCGACTGATGGAAACTTCAGAAACGTATGATCGCTACCGCCGGGGTATCTACCTGCAGGTGCAGCGTACTTACCAGCATCCGTTTCTGGCAACTTTCCATGCTCCCGACAGCAGTATCAGTTGTGCCATGCGGGAACAGGCACGTACCCCGGCACAGGCTCTCATGATGCTGAACGATCCTATTTTCCAGGAATGCTGTGAGCAACTCCAGAACCGGATCAGGGAACATGCCGATGCACCGGAACAACGCATTCGATTCGGGTTCAAACTCTGTCTGGGGCGGGAGCCTGTAAAACAGGAAGTCGCAATCCTCCTCGATCTGGTAAAGCGACTGGAAAAAAGCATGGCTGATGCACCCTGGCTTGGCTTCGCCAGTGTGCTGCTGAATCTGGAAGGATTTACCACGCGGGAATGAGCATGCAATCCTGGCCAACATCACTGAATCGCCGAAGCTACCTGCAAAGTGCTGCCGGGTTTCTGGGCATGGTTTCGCTCGCCACACTGCTGGAAGCCGAGGAAAAACCTGGCACGGAGTTGAAACCTCACTTCCCCGCCAAAGCCAAAAACTGCATCTATATCTTCCTGGCAGGTGGCACCAGCCAGGTGGATTTGTTTGATCCCAAGACCAAACTCAACGACCTGCACGGCAAACCGGTCCCTGCCTCCATGGTCGATGGCGTACGTTTTGCCTTTACCGATCCGAAGAAATCATTTCTGATGCGTTCCCCCTTTGCCTTCAAAAAGTGGGGCAAGTGCGGAGCGGAAATCTCGGAACTGCTGCCCCATATTGCGGACAGTGCTGATGACATCGCGATCATTCGGTCTATGCATCATCATGCCTTCGCCCACGCACAGGCTGAACTGTTCACGCTCACTGGTCGGGATCAGGCAGGACACCCCACCAACGGGGCCTGGCTGAGCTATGGCTTGGGCAACAGTTCTCAGGAACTTCCTGCCTATGTCACACTGGTGACTGGTGCTGCACCGGTGGCACGTTCCTTAACCTGGGGTGCCGGGTACCTGCCTGCTTCCCATGCCGGCGTGCTGTTCCGCAACGAAGGCGAACCCATCTTGAACTTGGGCAACATGCCAGGTGTTTCCCGCGAGGCTCGTCGAGAGCAACTCGATGCCCTGGCCAAACTCGATCAGATGCAGAAGGAACGCACCGGCGATCAGTCCATTGATGCCCGCATCGCCAACTATGAACTCGCCTTTCGCATGCAGCGATCCGCACCCGAATTGACCGATTACCGTCAGGAATCGCAAGCCACCCGCGAAGCCTACGGCACACAGCGTTCGGGAGATGAAGGCCACTTCGCCCGCAACTGTCTGCTCGCCCGCAGACTCGTGGAACGGGGCGTGAGGTTTGTTTCCATCCTACACCGCAAGTGGGATCATCATAAAGATCTGAACGAATTCTATCCGGGCGTGTGCCGGGAAATCGATCAGCCCATCGGCGCCCTGCTGAAAGACTTGAAAACCCGTGGTCTGCTCGATTCAACGCTGGTGGTCTTTGCTACCGAGTTTGGCCGGACGCCGTTTACCGAAAATGTCGCCCCCGGCCCGCACGCAGGCCGCGATCATCATCCGTTTGCCTACAGCCAGTGGGTGGCCGGTGGCGGCGTGCGAGGCGGTATCACCCTCGGCAGCACCGATGAATTGGGCTGGAAAATCGAGCAGGATCCCGTTCACCTGCATGATTTTCATGCCACGCTGCTGCACCTGTTCGGCTTCGACCATACCCGGCTTACGTATCTGTTTCGTGGGCTCAATCATCGCCTGACTGACCAGGGAGGCAAACTGGTCAACTCGCTTCTCCTTTGATGGAATTTCTGCATGATGGTACGCTTCCTGTTCTGCTTCCTGGCATGGGGACTTTCTTTCAGTTCGATGCTCCATGCTGATGATTGGCCCGTCTTCCGCGGGCCAACACAGGGGCACGCAACTGGTTCCTTGCCGCTGGAATGGAGCGAAGAGAAAAACATCGTCTGGTCTGCTGAGATTCCAGGCAAAGGCTGGTCTTCACCCGTGGTTGCAGCAAGTAAGGTGGCGCTCACCACCGCTGCCGACCCTGACGATGGCGATGGCTACTCGCTGCGCTGCCTGTACCTGAACGCCCAGACAGGTGAGATCCTCTGGAATGTCGAAGTCTTCAAGCAGCCCAGTGACGCACCTGCCATACACAATAAAAACAGCCACGCCAGCCCCACGCCGATTATCGCGGGTAACCGCATCATCGTGCATTTCGGCCATCAGGGCACCGCTGCCCTCGATACCACGGGGAAAATTCTCTGGCGTAATCAGGAACACCGCTATAAGCCGGTGCATGGCAATGGAGGCACGCCGTTGCTCGTGCAGGATGTCGTTATCTTTTCCTGTGATGGCGATGACAAACAAATGGTAGTCGGCCTCGATGTAAGCACCGGCAAAACACGATGGAAAACAGATCGCAACGCCTCGCCCGGCAGACTATTTTCCTTCGGTACCCCGCTGGCGATCAAGGTGAAAGACCAGGTACAGGTCGTCTCAGCAGGCAGTGACGTGGTCATGTCGCTTGATCCGCTCACCGGTCAGGAACTCTGGCGATTCAAATACACCGGCTATTCACAGACTCCACAGCCTGTAGCAGGCAATGGCCTCATCTATGTCTGTACCGGCTTCGATACTCCCAAACTGCTCGCCATCCGCACCGATGGAAAAGGCGATGTGACCAAAACGCATCTGGCCTGGGAAGCCACACGCAATATGCCACTGACTCCCACGCCAGTGCTCGAAGGAAACACACTGCATGTGTTGTCTGATAACGGTATACTCAGTGCTCTCGATGCAGCAACTGGTCAATACCGTGGTCAACAACGCTTGAATGGTAACTTCTCTGCTTCGCCACTGCTGGCTAATCAGCATCTCTACTGTCTCAATGAAAATGGTACCTGCTATGTCATTCGCACAGGCGAAAAATATCAGGAAAAAGCAAAAAACACACTTCCCGGACAAACCCTCGCATCTCCGGCGGCCAGCCAGGGTATGCTGTTCATACGCACCGAGAACATGCTCTATGGAATCAAATAACCTCAAATACTGAGCTATGTTTTGATTGTGATGGCCATGTCATCAAGTTCATCCATGAAAGCGCACATCTCTACACCGCCCGAGAAGCCTCGCCGGCAATCAGCCTGGAAAATCTGGCTCGCTTCGTTCGCTTTCCTGGCACTCTTCTGGCTCGGCATACGCTACATTTACAGCTACTTCAACACGATGATTGACCATTCCACCCGGAACACCGGCTTCCAGGTGGAACAGGCTGCAGCACCTGTCGTACTGCTTCTGGAACCAGTTAACGAAGTGGGAAATGGGCCGACAAAAACAGTTTCACCTGCAACTACTGCACACCAGTCTGTACGTATGCCTTCCAAGCCGAAACAGTCGCCTCATCGCCTGGCTCCAGAAATGCTGCTGCTGCACACCGTGGGAGGTGATATCCTTCTGGCACTCTATCCCGATGTTGCACCCAAAACCGTGAAACAGATACTGACATGGGCCAGGCTTGGCGTTTTCGACACCACCCATTTCAGCCGGCTTGAACCAGGTTTTGTGCTGCAGACATCACTGGCAGAGGATCGGATCATACCGTTCACGCCAGCACAGCAGCAGAGCCTGGGCACCATTCCCGGCGAGTTCAGTACCACGCTGAAACACCGCAAAGGCGTCCTCTCCATGGGCCGCGACGATGGCAAACCCGATAGTGCCCGAACCTCCTTCTCCATTCTCCTGGGCGATGCACCCCATCTTGATGGGCAGTATACTATCTTCGGCGAAGTCGAAGCAGGTATGGAAGTTGTTGAGCGTTTGTGCACCGCGCCGCGGGTCGATGGCAGCAATGCTCCCGAAACCAGGCTCACCATTCTCAATGTGCAGGTGGTGCATCAGGATGAACTATCGCTGGTGAAAATGGAGCAGCCCGTCGAGTTGGCGATCCTGCAGCAGCAGGTCTGGCCCCGCCAGGCTGTACTCGCCTCTGCTGCAACCATTCTGAAAAAGCACTGCTGGAAATGTCACGGTGGAGAATCCACCAAAGGCCAACTCGATCTGACCTGTTCAACCGGTTTGAAAGCAGGGGGAGAACATGGCCCGGTCTTTCTCCCCAACGATCCACTCAAAAGCGCTTTGCTTCATCGACTTACTGCAGATGATGATCAGCGCATGCCTCCCAAAGGCCCAACACTGCATGCCGAGGAAATCCGCATTCTGACAGAATGGCTGAACCACGGTGCAGAGTATCCACCAGACTATGCACTTCGCAAACAGCAGGCCTCCGCACCAGACCATGCTCTTCTCATCGCCAGCCACTGGTTCTTCCAGCCCTTGTCGGCAGTTAAAGCGCCAGACATCAAGCAAGCTGACTGGAAACGCAACGATACCGATGCCTTCATCCTCAGCAAACTCGAGAGCAGAAAACTGTCCCCCGCACCTGATGCTTCTGCACCCGTTCTTCGCCGTCGCCTGGCGTACACCTTGACCGGCTTGCCGCCCGCCGCCGATCAACAGGGGACCCACGAGCAACAGGTGGAACAACTCCTGAAGAGCAGCCACTATGGCGAACACATGGCCCGCATGTGGCTCGATCTTGTTCGTTTTGCCGAGAGCGATGGCTACGAAGACGATAACAACCGCCCGGAAGCCTATCACTATCGCGATTTCCTCATTCGGGCATTCAACGATGACTTGCCATTCGACCAGTTCCTGCGCTGGCAGCTTGCAGGCGATGAACTTGCCCCGCTGCAATCCGACGCCCGCGCTGCCACTGGCTTCCTGGCGGCTGGTCCGTTTCAGACTTTCTTTGCCAAGAAGAAGGATCGTTACGATGAACTCGATGACATCGTTACCACCAGCAGCGTTGCCTTCATGGGCATGACCGTTGGCTGTGCCCGCTGCCACGATCACAAGCATGATCCTGTCACCCAGCACGAATACTATCGCATGGTCAGCGTGTTCCACGGCAGTCGTCGAAAAGTCGATTATCTCGATACCGAAGCCGGGCGAATGTATGACCAGCAGCGGGAACCCCTCGCCAAACTGCTGCAAGAGTTTGCTGATCTCACCGCACCGGCACGTGAAAAAGTAAGGCATCAGAAAATCGCTGCATTGATGATTGAACCTCGTGAAAAAGCGGTCTTGAAGTTGCCGCACGATCCGGACAACGGCTTTCAGGTAAGCTTACTCAGGCGCTACGATTATCTGCTGCAGGTCACTACCGATGAAGCCAGGCAGGCCTGCGAGGAACAGCATGCAGCGGCCTGGGATGAACTGGCACAGAAAATTCAGGAAGAAGAAAGCAAACTGCCCCCGGCACCCGCCAAGGGGCTGATCTACCTCGGCAGCAGGACAGAACCTGCCAGCTTTCTTGATCGTGGCGATCCCGACCGTGCCCGGCACACGGTACCGCCCGGTTTTCTGACAGCGCTGACACCTTCTCGCCCAGTCTGGCAACAGGCAACCTGGCAGGCCTGGGGTATATCTCCACGATCCGCTTTGGCCAACTGGCTTACCGATACCGATGCCGGGGCAGGGCATCAGGTTGCCCGCGTCATCGTCAACCGCCTCTGGCAAATGCACTTCGGGGTCGGCCTGGTCAAAACCGCCAACGATTTCGGCATCACCGGCACCCCGCCAACACATCCCGAACTGCTCGATTACCTTGCCCGGCAACTGATCCAGAATGGCTGGAAACTCAAACCGATTCATCAACTCATCGTCACGAGCCACACCTGGCAGTTGAGCCAGCTGCCCAGTGAAGAGCTGAAAAAAGCTGATCCGGATAACATGCTCTATGGTCGGCGAATCATGCAACGGCTCACTGCTGAAGAAGTGCGCGATTCCATCCTGATGCTGACTGGGCAACTCAATCGCGAACTGTTTGGCCCCAGCATCAAACCTGCTATTCCTGCCGAGGCGATTTTCGCCACCGCCCCCAAGCATGGCGAGGTCTGGCCTGCTGTCGTTCCTGAACAACCCGATGTCTGGCGACGCAGTCTTTACATTTACCGCAAGCGATCTAACCCTGTCCCGTTCCTGCAGCTTTTCGATGCCCCCGATGCAGCCAGCAGTTGTGCCTGCCGGGTATCTTCAACTACCCCCACCCAGTCGCTGGCGCTGTTCAATAATCCCTTCATCCGCCATCAAGCCCGGCATGCTGCCCGCCAGGCACTCGAGAAAACAGCCATCAATCCTGCGGAAGCGGTTCGGCTGGTCTATCGCCAGTTATTGAGCCGGGAAGTAACCACGGTTGAGTTGCAGCGGGTACTGCAGTTTATCAGATCGCGTGAACCAATCAGTTCCTCGGTCGCTCTCGAAGAGGCTATGACAGATATCTGTCACACCCTCTTCATGACCAATGAATTTCTTTATGTGGAGTAGTCTGCCATGATGACTGCTACTCGACGAACATTTCTGAAACAGGCCGGAGGCGGGCTGGGCATGCTCGGCCTGGCCGATCTGCTCCATCTTCAGGCACAGGAGAAGAAGCCTCATCATACTCCCAAAGCCAAAAGCATTATCTGGCTCTACATGTATGGTGCTCCCAGCGGCATGGATACGTTTGATTACAAGCCCGAACTGCAGAAACGCGATGGCGAAAGGCTGCCCAATCCGCCGGAAGTGCTCTTTGGCAACCCCGGTCCGCTGATGAAGTCACCCTTCCAGTTCAAGCAGTATGGGCAGACAGGCCGCTGGGTCTCGGAACTCTTCCCCCACCTGGCTCAGCAAGTCGATCAATTGACCTTCCTGAAGGGTTGCACTGCCGATTCCAACAACCATGCCCCCGCCTGCCTGCAGATGAACACTGGCATCACCCGTGTTGGTCACCCCAGCGCCGGCGCCTGGGTCACTTATGGCCTGGGCAGCGCCAACCAGAACCTGCCGGGATACATCGTGATGTATGATCATCGCAGTGTACCAGTCGCTGGCCCGCCTAACTGGGGCAGTGGCTTTCTGCCCGCCCGTTATCAGGGCGTGACGTTCCGTCCTAGTGATACACCATTGCTCTACTCACAACGTCTGCCTGAGGTGAGCGAAAACCGGCAGCGGGCACAACTCGATCTGCTCCGCGATTTGAATCAGCATCACCTGCAATCGCAGAGTGCCGAGTCAGCGGCTGAACTCGAAGCCCGCATCGCCAGCTATGAACTCGCTTTCCGGATGCAGATGGAGGCTCCACAGGTGGTAGACCTGAGTAAGGAAACCGCAGCAACGCGAGAGCTTTATGGCATGGACAGCGATAAGACCAAACCGTTTGGTTCACAACTGCTGATTGCCCGCAGACTGGTCGAGCAGGGCGTTCGCTTCATTCAGATTTACAGCGGCGGTACTCGTCTGAACTGGGATGCTCATCAGGATCTGGAAAAGAACCACCGCCAACTCTGCGAAGAAACGGATAAACCGATTGCAGGCTTATTGACCGATTTGCGAAAGCGTGGATTACTTGAGAGCACGCTGGTGATCTGGGGCGCTGAGTTTGGCCGCATGCCCATGTCGCAGGATGGCAACGGCCGCGATCACAACCCGCATGGTTTCCTTACCTGGATGTGTGGCGGCGGCACCAGACCAGGCGTTTCGCATGGTGAAACCGATGACTTTGGCCACCGGGCCATCGCCGGTAAAACCACCGTCCCCGATTTCCATGCTACACTTCTGCACCTTCTCGGCCTCGATCACCTCAGACTCACCTACCGCCACCAGGGTCGCGATATGCGTCTGACCGATGTTTCCGGCAAAGTCATCAGAGAAGTGCTGGCGTGACTAAGGCTGCTGCCTATTTCCCCATCGCCCGTTTGATCGAAGCAGTCACCTCTTCCCGCAGTGTTGCAGAATAGCCTGCATGGATGTCAACCAGTTTGCCTTGCGGATCAATCACCAGCAGCGTGGGGTAACCAAACGTACAGGTCAGCAGTGGATGGTGTTTCTCCGATTGTTTCATGACCTTGTTGAAATCAAGGTTGGGATAATTCAATTTAAACCGGCGGATAACCAATCGGGCATCCTCGGGATTTTCATCAATATTCACTCCGATTATGACCACGGGCTGATTTTTGAAGTCAGACGCCAGCTCGTTGACCTGAGGCATCGCCCGCAAGCACCACAGGCAGCCTCGGTACCAGAAATCAAGAATGACTACTTTGCCCTTGAGCGATTCCGAGGAATAGGTCTGACCTTCGAAATCCCGTGCTTCCCACGCGGGCACCGGTTTGCCGATCAGTTCTGACCAGCGTTGGGCATCCTGTGTGACCCACCGAACATAATTCTTTCCATTCTTGATGCCATTTTCCACCTGCCCCACATAGCCGGGAATGGTAAAATCCGCCTTGGCTTTTTCCCAGCGTGCAGCCATGGCTTCCATCATCTTTTTGGCTTCTTCCACTGGTTTCTGTCGTGCTGAGACATAGTTTTTCAGGTTGTCATCCTTCAAGGTGAAGTACAGATCACTTTCCCGGATGATTTGCTGCAGCCGATCTGCCGGATGCACGTGCCGTTTCTTCAGTAGCACCGTGTAGGTTGCATTCGTGCTGGAACTGTGCTGGTAAGGCACATGATCAGGATCATCGCAGGGTTTGCGCTTGCCTGTAATCGAAGTAATGCAGCCCTGTGCAGGATCGAAGGTGTAATCGAAGGTGCCCATCGCATCGTAGATCGTAAGGATGCCGCCCGTTCGCTCTTCTCGAAACAGGTACTTATCGCCGGTGGAGGGCAGGACTGTAAACCGCGAAGTGACACTGTCGCGAGGCAGTTTCATAATCCACTCTTTTTCACCCGGGCCAGCCAGCGGTGGCAGAAGCAATGGCATGAAGGAATTCAGCGGTTCGGATTCCTGCTTCACCCGGCCATCGGGGAAAAGATCAACTCGGCGACTTTCATGTTGGATGTTCGGTTCAGTTCCCATCTGCGAGAGAAGGACCACCTGATAACTTCCGTCCGGGTTCTTCTTCAGCACGTAAATCTGCCAGGCGGTGTGATGCTCCCTGGCCTGCTGTTTGTTCTTTTCATCCGCGGGAATCTGGTAGGTTGCCTGGTAGTTCAGTTCCAGCCCTGGTTCGAGCTTGTACTGAGGCGTTTCAACTGGAAAACTGCAGACGGCAAGCATCAGAAGGAGCATCGATATGACCCTGGCTTCCTGATAGAGGAACAATGCATCGTACAATCTGTTGTTCCATCAATCAACGGATTTGTGGAAAGGTCAAAACGCCGTCAAACTTCACTCAATCCCCGTCCGCGGAAACCACGGAAAAAAACTGCTGGTGCGTCGGCAATAGGCATCATAAGACGGGCGGCTTTGTCGCAGCGTCTGTTCCAGCAGCGTCACGCCCGAAACCCGCATTAGTAGAATCGACATGATCACCGGCCCGATGACTGTCCACCAGACGAACTCGGCAACTCCAGCCAGGCTGATGAAGTAAAAGCCCCACCAGGCCAGAAAATCACCAAAGTAGTTGGGATGTCTGGTGTATTTCCACAATCCCCGATCCATCACCTCCTGATTGTTTTCCCGTGTCGCCAGAAAACGGGCCAGTTGATAATCGCCCACCGTTTCAAAAAGAAAACCGATCAACCACAACACGACTCCGATGATATGCAGAACAGACCACTCTGGGGATGCATGAAAAATACCAAACTGCACCGGCAACGAGACTATCCAGATGAGCAGCGCCTGCAGACCAAACACGATCCAGAGACTGGAATAGACAAATGTCTGGCCCCGATGTTCCCGCATGGCTCGGTAACGCTTGTCTTCCGGCTTGTTGTGATTTCGCCATAAGAGATAGAGGCTCAGCCGCAACCCCCAAAGCGTCACCAGGACAGGCAGCAGCCAGCGATTGATGCCTTCGTGTGAAGTACACCATGCTGAGCACCAGCTGATCAGCACAAACCCCATGCCCCAGGCAATGTCAACAATAGCGACGTTGCGAAGGGGGATGCTCATCAGCCAGAACAGAAACAGCCAGCCGGAAACCAGTAACGCATTGATCAACAGCAGGCTGGGTAATTCCATGAGATGATATCCCTGCAGTCAGAATGCTATGCAACCTACCGTTTCTCAAACAGATAATGAGCAACCCACCACTGGTTGCCCGACTGGTAGCCGAACGTTTCTGCACACGCCATGAAGAACATGCGCCACCGCTGCAGCCACAACCTGGCTTGTGCCTGGCCATAAGTCTGTTCCAGAATCGGCATCACCTCGGAATGACGCTGATCGAGGTTTTGCAGCCAGGCATCGCTGGTGCGCTGGTAATGCGTGCCACTCCATCGCCAGTGGCGCAGCAGACGCAGATCATCCTGATAGTACACAAACAGATGATCGCTTGGCATCATGCCGCCCGTGAAGAAATAATCGGTTATCCAGTCTTTCGGCCCATGGCTTTCATACAGCGCAGGCTGTTGAGCCTGGCAGAAGACATGGATAAACACCTTGCCAGCCTCGTTCAACCAATGCGACAACTGGTGAAACAGTTGCTGATGGTTGCGGAGATGCTCAAACATCTCAACCGAAACAATGCGGTCGAAGCTCTGATCCAGACGAAGATCGTTGATATCCGAGCAGATCACAGTCAGATTGGTCAGCCCGCGCGCTTCGGCAGTTTCCTCGATGTACTTTTTCTGAGTTCGCGAATGCGAGACAACAGTAATCTGGCTGCGTGGATAATGTTCAGCCATCCATAGTGACAGCGAACCCCAGCCGCAGCCAAGTTCCAGGATCGACTGCCCATCTGCCAGTTCGGCCCGTTCACAAGTGATCTGCAAGGCCAGCGCCTCGGCTTCATCCAGTGTTGTTGTGGAGGCATTCCAGAAACAACTGCTGTATTTGCGGTGTTTTCCGAGCACCCAGCGAAAGAACTCGGTGGGCACTTCATAATGCTGCTGGTTGGATTCGACAGGCGCCGCTGCCAGCGGGCTGGACCTGCACATCTGCAAAAACTCGTTGAACTCCTCCTGCAGCTTTTCACAGGAACTCTGCTCAATCTGTTGCAACCTTTTGCCGGCAACGCGGCGAATCCCCCAGCGGATCAGAAAATCAGGCAGCCAGCCTGTTTCTGCCAGTTTCAGTCCGGTGCGAAACAGCGTGCTCACTGCTTGACCCACTCAATCTGGACGAGCCCGGCGGCCCGTTCGTGAAAGACCGCTTCGCAACTGGCAAGATAGAAATCCCACATGCGGATGAACCGCTCATCAAAGCCGAGTTGCCTGACTTCCGCAAGCTGGGCATGAAAGCGCTTCCGCCATTCTCGGAGAGTCAAGACATAGCTCGGAGTGTAATCCTGCAGTTGCACCATGCGCAGGCGGGTCGCTGCTCCCACAGCATGCTGTAACTGGGCGATGGAGGGAAGAAAACTGCCGGGGAAAATATACCGTTGAATGAAATCAACGGATCGGGCGTAGACTGCTTCACGTTGTTCCGGAATGACAATTGCCTGGATGACCATGCGTCCGCCCGGCTTGAGCAGACGATCACAGCAGCGGAAATAATCGACCAGATACTTCTGGCCAACCGCTTCAATCATTTCGATGGAAACCAGTTTGTCGAAAGAACCCCGCAAGTCACGATAATCCTGCTGCAGCAGTTTGATGCGATCTTCCAGACCTGCTTCACGTATACGTTGTGACGCAAACTGATGCTGTGCACTGGAAATCGTTGTCGTGGTAACACGGCAACCTGTCTCGCGTGCAGCATGGATCGCCATGCCACCCCAGCCTGTTCCGATCTCCAGCAAGTGATCATTAGATTCCAGTTGCAGCTTACGGCACATCTTGCGAAGTTTGTTCCTTGAGGCATCTTCCAGCGTCATATCCGGCTCGTCATAGCAGGCACTGGAGTACATCATGGTACTGTCCAGGAACAAGGCGAAAAACTGATTGCTCAGATCATAATGTCCGGCAATGTTCTTCCTGCTGCCTTTTCTGGAATTGAAGCGGAGGCTTTCGAGCAGTTTCTGCAGGCGATTGAACCACCAGGCTGAGCCGGTGTCCATGGCATTGATGGTATCGAAAATGCGTGAAAACAGACACAGCGTTTTGAACAGGTCCGGTGTCGTCCACTTGCCTTGCAGATACGCTTCGCAGGCACCCAGACTTCCCTGCCAGACCATCATGCGATACAGACTGGGATCATGCACGGTGATGGAACCAACATGGCTGGCACGCAACGGGTTGCCGAGCTCATGCTGGCCATCGCCATCCTGGAAGATCAATGCCAGATCGCCGGGCAACTGATCAAATAGTCGCACGATGCGATGGCGCAGTTGCCTTTCATACCAGCTTACCGGCTTGATGTTGCCGGTTGCCTGGCTGATGCTTGTTGGGCGTGAAAGCTGTCCGGGGCTGTTGAGCGTAGTCATATTCTGGATACCAGTATCCTTTATTTCATTATACCGATGTCCCATGGGGTGTGATTCGCTCTATTTCACTTTTTGGATGTGGATAATAAGGCGTCTTTTTCAGCCACAACTTGAGCGCCTGCCAGTAGATAGCGGTAATAACAGATGCTGTCATGCACGGGAACCGCAGCAGGGTCTGCATAAGGTTAGTCGAAGTAATTGGCTTCTTCTGCAGCAAAAGCCTGGCATCAAACATTTTTTCGCTTTCACGCAGCAGAGCGACATCAACCGACAGTTCCCGGCCGGGCATTGAAAAATTCCAGCGGTAATTCAGCTCCATCGGCATAAAGGGGGAAACATGAAAATCCTTCGCATGCTCATAGCTGATACGTGCTGTTTCTCCGAAATGGGTACCTGTCTGCTGCGGAATGACATAGCAGTGTCGTTCGCCCCAGGGTGTATTGTTGATTTCCGCTACCACTGCCTGCAGTTCCGTACCTGTATCATCATAGCAGTAGTAGTAACTCACCGGGTTCATCACATAACCAAAATACCGCAGTTGGGTTAGCAGGCGGATCGGGCCTTCTACCTTGATGCCGGTCTGCATCAGTACCAGTTCCCGCACGCAATCGGCCAGGGGACGAGTCGGATCACCCAGGTGATCGCGACGGCGAAACCATGCCAGCGAAGGCCATCGCGTCGACCAGGCCCACTGGGTGCGGAATACCACGTCCAGTTCATCCAGGTCCAGATACATCATGAACAACTGATACTGAAAGCGATGTACGTGCGGCTGATAACGGGCATGCTGAACCACGCCGCGGTAAATGCAACTGTTCAGAGACTTGGCGGAAGATTTCATACCGGATAATATCCTGCCCATGCCCCTTCAGTTTCTCTGCTGGAAACCGGCATGATCGTCTGCACAGGAACTTCATGACCTGCAAACGCTTCACATACAGTCAGGGCGCTGACCACACCCGCTTCGTGAAAACCGTTGCCCCAGTAAGCTCCGCAGAAAGAGGTCCGGTGTTGCCGGATCACCTCGCGATGCCGACTCTGGGCCTCGCTCCGTTGCAGGTTAAACTGCGGGTGATCGTAATGCAATCGGGTAATCATCTTCTTCTGATCAATTTTCTCATCCTGATTGAGAGAAACGCAATACTGCTCGCTGGTTTTCAGGCCCTGCAGCCGGTTCATATGGTACGTCACCCGTGCACACGGGGCAGGGGTGGCATCAATGCTGGCATTCCACGATGCCCACGCCCGGCGGTTGCGAGGCAGCACGCTGGTATCGGTGTGCAGTGTGACTGCATTGGAAGTATATGGGAATGCACCGAGCAACTCACGTTCCACCGGCCTCGCATCGTTCCCAAGAATCCGCAGTGCCTGGTCGCTATGACACGCAAAGATCACTTCATCAAATACTTCACTGCCCGCACGAGACTGAATGCGAACTTCATGAGCCAACCGCCTGACACTCTGCACCGGACAGGAAACACGTATCTGATTTGCAAAAGGCTGAATCAGTTTCTTGACATATTGATGTGATCCACCTTGAATGACATGCCAGCCCGGCTGACCCAGCAGCTTGTGCATCCCGTGGTGCAGGTAAAATTCCAGTATGAACCGCATGGGAAACCGGTCAATAGTTTCCTGCGGACACGACCACAGAGCAACACTGATGGGATAGAGAAAATTCCGTGTGAACGATCTGGAATAACGCTGGCTTTCAAGAAACTCGCGAACCGTCACCTGCTGACTCAGGGTATTTCCCAGGGTGGCAACCTGTCGATTGAAGCGGAGGATATCACGCAGCATCTGGTAAAACGCCGGTTTCACCAGATTCCTGCGCTGGGCAAACAGATCATTGACTGATGCCGTGCTGTATTCCAGCCCGGTTGCATCACAGCGTCCGCTGAAACTCATTGAAGTAGGCTGGCTCGTAACGCCGAGTTCGTCAAGCAATCTGCAGAAATGGGGATAATTCTCCCGGTTGAACACGATGAACCCCGTATCCACCTCATGCCCTGCAGGCGTCTTGATCGTGTGCGTATGCCCGCCGATGTAATCATTTGCTTCAAAGAGGGTGACATGGTGTTGCTGATGCAATCGATAGGCACAGACAAGCCCCGAAATTCCCGATCCAATTATCGCAAGTCGCAAGTGCAACTCCTGTCAGCCAAAGACATTGATGAAGTCAGATATTCGTCTGGTACATAGACCTGGATGCACTTGGAAGTATCTAGTGCAATCTGGAATGATGAGGGAGGGTATGCAAGAATTCTTGTGTGGACTTGTGGGTACAAGCAATTATTGTACATCAGCCTAGGTCATTCGGGGTGCCGAACAACCCCACTGTCTGAAAACCAGATTTCAATTACTTCGAAACCGAAGCCATAAACACAATCTTTTCGCGTTTGGATACCATCACGCCACCAGGCTGTTCCACGGTGATGGCAAACAACTCAGGCTTGGTTACCTTCAGATTCGCCTTGATGGGGATAATCAATTCGCCATCCTTGTTCACATCAAATACGCCACCATCAGTCGGATTTTCCTTGGAGAAAGGTTTGGAATCGAAAATCCAGAGCTGATATTGCGATTTACCGGGATCGTTTACTGGCATGCCCCGAAGTTTCATGTAGCCTGTCTGTAGATTGTCATCCCAGAGCACTTCACCGGCGATCTGCTTCTTCTCATCACCGGGACCAGCCTGCCCTCTCACTTCCAGGGCGCCCTTTTGCTTCAAGTTGAGGTAAGCTGACTCGTTACTGATATCAGGCTTGGGGATGAAGAATGCTACCAGGAGTGTTGCTGCAGCCACCCAGCCTGCGTAACCCAGAGCCTGCGACCATTTCAATCGCGAGCCAGTCATCGGTTTGCCGACGGCAGTGACCATCGGTTCCACACGCTTGCGCTGCGAGTTATCTGCAGCGATCGCTTCACCCTGCGTCTGAAGTTTGCTCAGCAGGTGAGCAGGAATGGGGTCATGCTCGGTGGTTGAGTAAGCCATATCGAGTGCAGCAGCGGTGAGTTCAAAACTTTCCTGACTGAGATCAGGGTGGTGTTGAAGCAGGCAGTCAATCCCGGCCTGTTCGGCAGGATCAGCACCCTGCAAAGCCCGGTCAGCCAGCAGTGCCTGTATATGTTCCAGAGGAGTGTATTTTTCTTGCATGGTTAAAGCCCTCCCGCCAGAGCAGGGTTAGGCAAAGGGGAAAGCATGCCAGCGCGGTGCATTCCCAGAAGTTCTCTCAATCGCATCAAGCCTCGCCGGGCATGGGTTTTCACCGTTCCCAGCGGCAATCCGGTTGACAGGGCAATCTGTTCATGGGTCATCCCATGATAAACGGCCAGTTTCAGTACCTCTTGTTGTTCGGGACGTAATTCCGACAAGGCAGCAATGGCCTTGGCTGCTTCATCCGCGATTTCCATTCTCGTGCTCACCGAACCTGATTGTGGCTCGGGGACCGATTCGGGTAGTGTCACATGTTCTGCCCGGCGACCCAGTTTCCGCCGACGATCAATCAACCGACGTCGAGCTACCATCGTGATAAACGTTGCTTCACTGGATAATGCCGAGTTGTATCGATCTGCGTTTTTCCACAGTTCAACAAAGATGTCCTGGACGGCGTCTTCCGCTTCAGTCGCATCGCCCAGAAAGCGGCGGGCCAGCGACCACACCATTCCACCATAACGCGAAAGACACTCTGCCACTGCAGATTGTTCTCCTCGGGCTATTCGTGGAAGTAACGGATTGACTACCATCCAGGTCTGGTTCCGTACAGGTTGGGTTAACGTGAAAGACGAGCATTGCTGCCAGGCAAGATGCACGTACAGTCACTCATTATATTCAACCTATTGAAGAACACAGATTCAAAATTGACAAATTCCAGACTCAATTGTTGACTCTCAAAAACATTCTGCAAAATCGTTACTCGAATTGAATCCGATATCCTCCCTCTCCCGTACAAGGCTCCTGTAGGAAGTACGATCGGCTTCCTGCAACTGACATATTGAAAGGTGATGGCATGGTGCCAGCACCACATCGTTTACATCAAGGATAACAAGCATGATTCGTTACACCATTGGTATGCTGGCTTTAGGCCTGATTGTTGCAACTACTGTTGCTGCTGCTCGCGTCGACAATGAGACTATCGTAGCTACTGCTGCTGGCAACAAGAATTTCAGCACACTGGTCGCTGCTGTCAAAGCTGCTGAACTCGTCGATGTTCTTAATAGTGATGGCCCATTCACAGTCTTCGCCCCCACTAACGCTGCTTTCGAAAAGCTGGGTGAAGATACGATCAAGGCCGTTCTCGCTGATAAGCCCAAGCTGACTGGCATTCTTAAAGCACACGTTGTCAAAGGCAATGTCATGGCCGCTGACGTCGTCAAACTCGATGGCGAAATGGTTGAAACCCTCAATGGCAAGTTCCCCATCAAGGTCAAAGATGGTCAGGTCTGGATTGGTGACGCCAAGGTTGTTAAGACCGATATCAAGTGCCGCAACGGCGTCATTCACGTAATTGACACTGTAATTCTGCCCAAGAGCTAATCAAACTGTTCTTCAGAAATCCAGCTTCAACTGTGAAGCTGGATTTTCTGCATTATCGGAATCCGATTTACCTGAAAGTATTCAGCTATGTATCGACGACTTGGCTGTTGTTTTTTCTGCATGTTTTTAACAATATCAAGTGCGATGACCCAGGAACCTGCGACCTGGCCGCAGTGGCGTGGTCCCACTCGTGATGGCATGGCTTCGGGTAACTTTACCTGGCCTGATACTCTGCAGGGCAACGTACTTGAAAAACTCTGGCGGGTTGAACTGGGGCCAAGTTACTCTGGCCCAATCATTGCTGGAGAGAAGGTCTTTATCACCGAGACACTGAATAAGAAGACCGAAACAACCCGTGCTCTCGACAGAAAAACAGGCAAGATTCTCTGGTCGCGGGAATGGGCAGGAGCCATGACGGTTCCCTTTTTTGCACGTGCCAATGGCGACTGGATTCGCAGTACACCCACCCTTGACGGTGACTCTCTCTATGTAGCTGGCATGCGCGATGTGCTGGTCTGTCTTGATGTCAACACTGGTAGCGAACGCTGGCGAGTTGATTTTGTCAAGGAATTGAATACTCCATTGCCTGACTTCGGCTTCGTTTGTTCTCCACTCGTTGTAGGCGATCATGTTTACGTGCAGGCAGGCGGTGGCTTCGTCAAACTCGAGAAAAAAACCGGAAAAATCCTCTGGCGCACGCTCCAGGATGGCGGTGGCATGATGGGTAGCGCCTTCTCATCGCCCATCTTCTGTACGCTGAATCAAAAGCCTCAGTTGCTGGTACAGACACGTACCAAACTGGCATCGGTGGAGCCGGAGACCGGCAAAGTCAATTGGTCACAGGAAATCCCCGCTTTCCGAGGCATGAATATCCTGCCACCTACACTGGTGGGTGATGCGATCTTCACCGCGAGTCATTCAGGCGGAGCTTTTCTGTTTCGTGCCGCTGCCAGCAACAATGCCGTTCAGGAAGTCTGGAAAAAACGATATGAAGGATACATGTCTTCACCAATCGTTATTGGTGATTACGCTTATCTGCACATGAAAAACCAGCGCTTCAGTTGCATTGATATTAAAACCGGCAATCCGACCTGGACGACCACCAAGACATTTGGCAAATACTGGAGCATGGTCGCCGCCAAGGACAAAATGCTGGCTCTCGATGAACGGGGCGATCTGCTGCTCATCAAGGCAAACCCGGAAAAGTTTGAACTGCTCGATACTCGAAAGGTATCTGAACAGGAATGCTGGGCCCATCTGGCTGTCTGCGGTGATGAAATCTATATTCGCGATCTCCAGGGTATTACCGCCTATCGCTGGAAATCGCCTACCGCAGCAGCAAGCAAATGATTCGCCTGGGCTTATGCTGTTGTTTCTCTGATGAGCCTATACGCTTCTCCACGACAACTGCTGCTGCCATCAGTCGACTGGCACGCCAGGCGGCACTGGAGAAACTGGGCAATCTGGCTCTTGCTAATGCCCACTCACTGATCGCCGCTCTCAGCTATTGCAGCGAAAATGGAATCGGTTGTTTCCGTGTGCTGAGCCAGATACTTCCACTCAAAACACATCCGACACATGGTTATGAAATTGCCGATCTCCCGCAGGGCAAGGAGATCAAATTGCTGTTTCTGCAGGCTGGTGCTTTCGCAGGTAAGTTGGGCATCAGAACCTGCTTTCATCCCGATCAGTTCGTCGTTCTGAACTCGCCTAAACCCGAAGTGGTGAATGCTTCCATTCGTGAACTGGAATACCAGGCTGAAGTAGCAGAGTGGATTGGCGCTGATGTCATCAACATTCACGGCGGCGGTGCGTTTGGCGACAAGCCCAGGGCGCTCGATGCATTCGCCCAATGCCTGCAGCGACTTTCCCCTGCAGTCAGAAAACGCTTAACTCTGGAGAACGATGACAGGATCTATTCTCCTTCTGACCTTCTGCCTCTGTGTCAGTCGTATCAGATTCCACTCGTGTACGATGTTCATCACCATCGCTGTCACCCCGATAACCTACGTGTGGAGGAGGCTACCAAACAGGCGATTGCCACCTGGAATCGGGAACCCTTGTTCCACATTTCCTCACCCTGTGAAGGATGGAAGGGACCAAAGCCACAGCGCCATCACGACTATATCAACATCAGCGATTTTCCTCGCTGCTGGCTGAAACATAACCTGACCGTTGAAGTGGAAGCCCGTGCCAAGGAGAAAGCTGTTCTGAAATTAAGCAGCCAGCTTACTGTGAGGAAAATCCAAGTCGCTACTCACTGACTGCGTCGCAATGCCAACATAATATCTGTTACCGTAGGGCGGTCTGACGGATCAGTACTGCGATGGGCATAGATTAACTTACGAGATCGGTCGACGATAAAGTCGCCACCCAGTTGCAGCAAATCTTCCTGCTTCACTGGTCGCCTGATTCTCCAGCCACGGAACATGTGGGAAAAATAACTGCCGAGCACTTTGGGAGATAAGAACATCCAGACGCTGCCTGGCTGCAACCCCAGTGCCTTGTAAGTCATTCGTTCCGGGTCACATACTACAGGAAACGGCTTTGGATTATCTTCGAGCCAGACTATTAAGTTCTGTGGTTTGCTTTGCGTTACGACGATCAACTTTGCGCCGAGTGAACGAATCTCTTCCAGATGTTTCTGCACCTCGCCGAGGTGTGCCTGGCAGAGGATTCACATCAGATGGCGAAAGTATATTAGCAGAGCTGATCCGGGGGACAACTGCGATATGGTTACCTGTGTTCCATCAGGTTGATGAAATACGAGGTCAGTTACCATGTCTCCCAGTTTGATCATATCAGTGTTCTACAGCTTTAGTTGCTGCTGCAGGGGGGACTGGATGGGTTTCGATGACCGGATTCTCGACAGGCCGCGACCGCGGCGTACATGCTCCACTCAGTCAGGTCTGAACACCCATGCTCGGCAGTATCCAGAGTTGCAGGGCAAAGTAAGCACCGATTAATCCAGCCAGCATCAGCAGGTCCATCATCGGATTTTTCCGTTTGGGAGTTATCGTTGTGTTCTGATCAGGTGAAGTATCCATCGTTTTGCTTCCTGAGATTATTTTCTTGGTTGCTCGGGTGCTGCATGATTCTTGCGTACTTCAGCATGCCCGTTTTTAACGAAGAGGCTTACTACATCTGCGTGAGCCTCAATCAGCCTGGCAGTAAACGGATCATCAGAAGTTTCAATCACCTTTACACCTTTTTCCGTTTTTTCCACAGACATCGTTATTTTAGAACTATTTCGAAAGACAGCGGCGAACAGTGGATCACGCAGGTGAATGCCACGTCCTTCCTTAACGCGACGATGCATCGCTTCCACATGCTCTTTAATTTTTTCGGCAACCTGGGGCTTGGTGGATTCAGTAATTGTCTCAACGCCGTTTTTCCGTTTTGTAACATCCCGCGTAATTTCGGTGTGATGAGATAGAAGGAATTGAAAATCTTCCTGATCTTTTTTCATCCGTTCATCTTTCCGACCTTGTCTGGGCATTCCTTCGGATGTCGGCCCTAGTGCTAGGGTCGCTGTATGAGCACCCAGGAACAGCATACAGGTAGTCGTCACGGATAATGCCATCGTTCTTCGCATGTTTGAATCCTCGTTGGTATCTTCCGCAGCGTTGATCCAGTTACCTGGTAAAAGTTACAAGTGATTTCGGGAAACGCGCTGTAACCTTTTTCCGTATACGGGATCAAAAGTTCTGCATCAGACAGGTGCTGATGGAAAATTCCAATCAGGAGGATGGTAATGCGTTACCTCTGTAGTTGTGCAATCTTGTTCCTAAGTCTGACAGGTACCAGTCGAGCGGGTGATCATACCAAGGATTCTTTGCAGACCGTCAAGCAGGGAGTAGCATCCCAGAAAGCATTGCTGGTTGATGTCCGTGAAAACGATGAATGGAAAGAGGGACATATCAAGGGGGCAAAGCATCTGCCTTTATCACAACTGCAGAAGGGCGTGAATAAGGAACAACTGAAGCAGGTCCTGCCTGAAGGCAAAATCATCTATCTGTACTGTGCTGCCGGTGGTCGGTGCCTGAAAGCTGCTGACTTGCTGAAGAAACAGGGAATAGACGTCAGAGCACTCAAGCCAGGTTACGAAGCTTTGGTTCGTGCCGGTTTTGAGAATGCACCCTAGTATCCGGTGGGAGGTTCGGCTATGCTGATAGCGTTTCCTTCGTGATTCAGGATCATGCAACTTGATCAGCCACATGCTGGTGCCACCGAATCAACCGATGAGTGCCTGTCTTTGCTCAGGCAGGCACAAACGGGTGATTTCTCGGCCTTCGGACAATTGATCAATCAATTGCAGCATCGGGTCTACGGCTTGGCCTATCGCATGCTGGGAGAAACACATGATGCCGAAGATATCACACAGCAAACGTTCCTGAGCCTGATCGAACATCTGGATAGTTTTCGAGGCGAATCCCGCGTGAGCACCTGGGTGATGCGAATCGCTGCCAATCATGCCTTGAAGCTACTTCGTAAAAGGAGAGGTTTGCCGGTGGAGCCTTCAGGCGGCATGCCTCATCCGGAGTTTATTGCGCCCTGGCGTGAGCAACCGGGTGTGCTGGCGGAACAGGCCGAAACCAGCAAACTGATTCATGAGGCCCTGCGCGAAATCAACTCCGGCTTACGGGAAGTATTCGTGCTTCGCGATATAGAAGGATTTTCAGTGAAGGAATCAGCAGAGCTACTGGGGATCAGTGAGGCTAATGTTAAAGTTCGCCTGCTCCGAGCCAGATTGTCACTGCGTGAACGATTGACTGCAGTTCTGGGCGATCAGGCATTGCGTGTCATACCTGATCATCAACATCATGCTGCAAACACAGGTTACGCATCATGAACGAGCATACACATCAAGGCATGTCCTGCGACGAGTTATTGAAAGCGCTCAATGATTATGTTGATAACGATTCGCTTTCAGCTGCCTGCCAGGCATTTGCTGAACATCTGGCGGGTTGTAATCCCTGTCAGATTGTCGTCGATAACATCCGAAACACCATTAAGTTGTTTCAGAATGGCAAGCCATACCCCATTCCGCCAGAATTCGCAAAACGGCTCAATGCTGCCCTGGCCAGTCGCTGGCGTGAGAAATTTCATGCAGCAAGATGATCTGTTCGATTGCACATATTCATCTTCAACAGTTGATAATCAGAATCGGGAAGGGTAACAGATATGCCAGGCGAAAACAGCAACCTACTCGATGATATTCGCGTTCCCCTGGCGGCGGAACGCACCTTGCTCGCCTGGATTCGCACTGGCTTGGCCATGATGGGCTTCGGCTTCGTCGTCGCACGTTTCGGTGTATTTCTCCGCGAACTGCATCCCGCTGATCATGCCCAGCATCCGGAGTACAGCAAGTCGCTCTATATCGGTGCCGGCATGGTTATTCTGGGCATTGCCATCAACCTCCTGGCCGCCGTTGGGCACTTCAGGCTGCTGCGACGATTGGAAAAAGGATTCACGTACAAGCCGTCACTCTTTTCACTGGTGATGGTGATTGCCCTGTGCGTTGCCATCATCGGTATCGTCATGACCGTGCATCTGCTCGGCATGACAGGCTGACAACTCTAACTCTCCCGAGGGCTGTTCACATGTTTTTCCGACAACGCTTCATTCCTGGGCTGGCGATCTATTCCTACCTGATCGGCGATGAAAAGACTCGCGAATGTGCCGTCATCGACCCGGCACGTGATATCGATGCCTACTTTCAGATGGCTCACGAAGAAGGTATGCAGATCAATCACATTCTCGAAACCCATGTTCATGCTGACTATGTTTCCGGCTCCGTCGAAGTCAAACACCGCACCGGTGGCAAAGCACAGATCCATGCCTCAGGCATGGGTGGCAAAGAATGGACACCACCCTATGCCGATCATGTGGTTAAGGATGGCGATGAAGTTGTCATGGGTTCCATTCGCATTAAAGCAATGCACACACCAGGGCACACACCAGAACATCTGGTCTGGCTGGTATTCGATCACACGCGCAGCCAGGATACTCCCTGGATGATGTTCTCCGGCGATTTCCTGTTTGTGGGTGATGTAGGCCGTCCCGATTTGCTCGGCGAAGAAGCCCGCAAACAACTCGCCAGCCAGCTCTACCAGAGCGTCTTCAAAACAATGCCTGCACTGGCAGACTTCACCGAGTTCTATCCTGGTCACGGTGCTGGTTCACTCTGTGGCAAAGCTCTCGGCACACGAGGCTCATCGACGCTCGGCTTCGAACGCCGTTTCAACGATGCTTTGAAAACATCGACCGAACAGGCCTGGATCAACCAGTTGCTCGAAGGCATGCCCACTGCGCCGCCTTACTTTCTCAAGATGAAAGCGGTCAATGCTGCCGGGCCGCAGGTACTGGGACACGAATGGCCCGGCCAACGCCGCTTGTCTGCCAAACAGTTTCAAATGCAGACCAGCAAAGGTGGATTGGTACTTGATCTGCGCAGCAAGGAAGCCTTTGCAGCGGCACATATTCCCAATGCCCTCAGCATTCCGCTGGCCAGTAATGTATCCTCGTGGGCAGGCTGGGTGGTCCCCTACGATCAGCCTCTGTACCTGGTGATGGAAGACATGAACAAAGTGCAGGAAGCCATCACACACCTGATCCGCATCGGGTTTGATAATATCCAAGGCACACTCGATGGTGGCATGGAAGCCTGGGAAAACGCAGGCCTGCCTGTAGCTACCTTATCCGTCCAAAGCGTTCACGATCTGCATCGACAACTGAAAAGCAAGGCTGGCGAGTTGACCGTGCTCGATGTCCGAACTCCTCGCGAATGGCAAAGCGGGCACATCGAAGGCGCACAGCACATTCATGCTGGCCTGTTGCAGAAGAATATCAATTCGATTAATCGCAAGAAACCGGTTGCAGTGGTGTGTGGCACAGGCTACCGTGGTTCCATCGCAGGTTCCATTCTGCTTCGGGAAGGTTTGACCAACGTCACCAATGTGCTAGGTGGCATGACAGCTTGGAAAGCTGCGGAGTTACCTGTCGTCTGAACTCAACTCTGCTGACTCAGGAGCTTGTTCCCTGCTTGTTCTTTCAGCATCACGCCGCTGTATTGTGCTTCACGCATGCGAATGGCCAGTTCCATGATCCGTTCAGCGGCTACTGCTGTTGGAATACCTTGGGCATGAATATTGGATATCAGGTTCCGCTGGGCATCGGTATGTCCTGCTTGTGGCCGGTATGCCAGGTAGGCGGAGAGAGAATCAGCATGAGCAAGCCCAGGGCGTTCGCCTATCAGCAATATTACCAATTCAGGGTTGAGTAGTCGGCCTATCTCGCTCATGATGCCTACTCTGCAGAAGCGAATGCAGAATGGTTTGCCTACTGACCAGGACAGGTCTTTTGCCTTGTCATGGAGAAGATCCAGCAGTTCAACTCCATGATGAATCACTGCTGCTGCTGATAGTCCATCCCCCAGAACAATCTGCAATGTGGGCGAGTTGGTACATTCTTTCTTGATGGTTTCTTGCGATTCGACATCGAATACCCTGCCGCGATCAGGTCGCATCAGGTATTCAGTTCGTGAACGTACCTGCGTAGTTACTCCGAACAATCCCCACCGTTGAAGACGCTCTTCGCCAATATCTCGTTTCAGATCGATGAACTGGTAAACCGCATCGCGTGCTGCAGCATGATCAGCACGCAGTTTCAATGCGGTGGCAGTTCGATATCCCAGTCCTGCACGGCCTGTGAATAACCGGGCTGAAGTGCATTGTAGCGTCTGATCAACTTCATCCAGTTCATGAGGCATTACTTGGTTCGCGGCTTCATTCACTGGTTGTTCCCCTTGCTTCAACCGGCACATGTGTGGGCTCGTGAACAGCCACCTCGGCTGCAGTAATCGCATCCCGCTGTTGCTGAGTCAGTACTCCCACTGGTGGTCCGGGAAAATGATGGCGTGCAGCAAAGAACCAGTAGGCTCCCAGAAACAGCAGTACACCGGGTACAACGATCGCTGCCTTATCATTTGGCGGCTGCATGCCAATGACGATAAGCCCGACGCACCACAAAATACTTACTAGCGCCAACGGTTTGAACCAGCTTCCCAGATGCCAGGGGCCGAGAGTTTTCCAACGGTTACCAAGTGCGAGCATGCCAAGCACCGTGGGAAGAACATACGAAATGTAAAGGAAGATGACACACACTGCGGTGATGGTCGAATAAATCGGTGTGTATGCCGTGAACCCGACTGCAACGGTTGCCACCAGCCAGATGGCAATTGCAGGCGTGCGAAATCGTGGCGAAACTGTGCGGATGGCTGATGAAAAGGGCAAACCACCATCACGTGCAAAGGCAAACGTCATTCTTGATGCCGAAGTTACTGTAGCCAATCCGCATAAATATTGCGCAATCGTGATCCCGACACATAGCCAAGTTGCCAATGCAGAAGGCAACGCTTTCAAAAGCGTTCCGAAAAAGATCTTATCCCCTTGCTCAATCGCCTGTGCTGGATCTTTCATGGCAAGAACCACAGCTATCAACATCACCCAGCCAAATAAGCCGGATACCAGCACCGAACGAACAATACCCCGAGGCACATTTCGTGCTGCTCCAATCGTTTCTTCCGAAGCATGGGCCGATGCATCAAAGCCCGTGATGGTATATGCAGGCAACAGTAAGCCCAAGGCGAACAGCCACAACTGCGATTCCGATTTCGGCCAGACCGGTGCATCTGCAGGCTGACCACTCATATTCGAGAAAGTAAACAGTCTGGAAACATCCCAGGTATCGCAACTGAAAAGCAGACAGGCGGTCAGTGCCAGTGAGATGATCAGTATCCAGTAGCCGCTGAAATCAGTCAGTATTCTGGTCACCCGCATGCCGAGGTGATTGAAAACAGTCTGGGTGAGGGTGATGGCCAGGACGAGCGATAATTGAATCATGGGAGTGCAGGGCACTTCAGGCCAGAATGCTCCAAACATGAATTGAACGGTTCCAACATTAATCGCTGCCAGCACCGTGACCAGCCCAGCCAGGTTGAACCAGGCGGTCAGCCAACCCCAACCCCTTCCACCTAGAATGGCTGCCCAGTGATAGAGACCACCTGCTGTCGGGAAGGCTGATGCAATTTGACCCATGGTTAACGCCACAGCGAGCGAGAACAGACACGCCAGGGGCCAGCCAATACCTATCGCTGCTCCACCCACGCTGCCATAGCCGATATGGAATGAAGTCAGTCCGCCTGCCAGGATGCAGATGATCGACAAAGAGATTGCAAAGTTGGAAAAGCCATTCAGGCACCGCGCCAGTTCCTGAGCATATCCCAGTCGGTGCAGTATCTGAATATCCTCAGTAATTGTTGAAGAGGTCTTTTCTGGCGAAGAATTCTCCATGCACTTTTCCAGGTCAGAGTTTCAGTAATGTGTTGAACGATTGAAGTAACAACGGACGTGAATCAGTTGTCAATGGTGCCAGTCGGCCTTCTTGATAGATGCCTTGTGCTTCAAGCCAATTGTGAAATTCTGGGGCAGGCCGTAGCTGCAGCAGATCACGCACTTGCGCTGCATCATGATAACTGGTCGATTGATAATTCAACATGATATCATCAGCACAGGGCACGCCCATGAAGTAATTGCAGCCCGCCAGCGCCAGCAGCATCATCAGGTTGTCAGCTGAGTTCTGATCTGCTTCCGCGTGATTGGTGTAACAGACATCAACTCCCATGGGCAATCCCAGCAGTTTGCCCATGAAGTGATCTTCCAGGCCTGCCCGGATAATCTGTCTTTCATCGAACAGATATTCAGGCCCGATAAATCCGACCACGCTGTTGACCAGAAACGGATCAAACAAGCGGGCAAGTCCATAGGCACGCGCTTCAAGCGTTAACTGATCGATGCCATGATGTGCATCAGCAGAGAGTGCGCTGCCCTGGCCGGTTTCAAAATACATCACTTGCTTGCCCAGCCAGGGGCCAGGCCTGTTTTGATGTGATTCCTGTGTACGTTGCTGCCCTTCGCGTAACATTTCCACAGTGATTCCGAAGCTTGCATTGGCGGCCTGTGTGCCCGCAATTGATTGAAAGAGCAGGTCCACCGGTGCGCCTTGCTCCAGGCATGCCAGTTGTGTTGTGATATGAGCCAGGCAGCACGCTTGTGTTGGAATGGCATAGTGAGAAATCAAGCGATCCAGTCCATGCAATATGCTGGAAACCGTTTCTTTCGAATCAGTAGCCGGGTTGACGCCAATCACTGCATCGCCACAACCAAAGAGTAGTCCATCCAATGCTGAAAGCAGGATTCCTTTGAGGTCATCCATGGGGTGATTGGGTTGTACACGGATACCTAGAACGCCATGCTCCCCCATCGTGTTTCGCAGGCGAGTCACGATACGAATCTTCGAGCTGACAGCAACCAGTTCCTGGTTAGACATCAACTTGGCAACAGCAGCAGCCATCTCCGGAGTAATTGCCCATGCTACCTCTTGCAGCTTCTGTGGCTCAGGGATCGATTCCAGCAGCCACTCTCGAAACTGACCCACTGTCAGGCTGCAGATTTCTGCAAAACGATTCTGATCATGGCTTTCCAGTATCAATCGAGAGACATCATCCCGATCAGGATCAATCACAGGCTGATCTGCGATTTCTTTCAGTGTTACATCCGACAAGGCACATTTGGCTGCAACTCGTTCCTGCTCGCTGCCTGCTGCCAGCCCTGCCAACTCATCGCCTGACTTGCGTTCATTGGCTTTGGCCAACAGCTCAGCGAGCGTGGCAAAGACAAACCGTTCTTGACGAACAACATGGGAATAAGGCATGTGGCAATGGAATAGACAGCAGTGTTCGTACCCAGTGTAACCAGAATTAGCTGTTACTGTTAACCCGATTAGCTGAAATCAAATTGCTTTTTGACGACTCGATGGGTTTCATAGCATAGTGATAACTGTGGAGTTACATATTATGAGCCAACCAACGCAGATCACTTTCGATCAACAGGGTGCGGTAGGTCACCTCGTTCTGAACCGACCCGATAAACGAAATGCCCAGACTCTGCAGATGTGGCGGGAACTTGCCGAGCTTGGCCAGCAACTCAGCACCAATCCCGGCGAACTGAAAGTCATCGTCGTCAGCGGGGCAGGGGGCTGCTTCTCCAGCGGCGTCGATACCTCCATCTTCACCACCGGCGAGCTGCTCTCCGGCAATGTCGATGGCAGAGAAATACAGGCTGCCTTCTCCTGGCTGCGCTCCGATCGCTTCATCACCATTGCTGCCATCGAGAAATATGCCATTGGCGCCGGCCTGGAGATTGCCCTCTGGTGCGATATGCGATTGGCCGCCGAAGGCTCCATATTCGCTTTGCCTGAAGTAGAGTTCGGCATCATCCCCGATCTGGGTGGCTGTTCGCTGTTACCCGAAATCGTGGGCTATGGCCGCGCGATGGATTTGATCACCACCGCGAGAAAAATCGACGCTCAGGAAGCCCTCCGCTGGGGATTGCTCAATGAAGTAGTTCCCAGTGCTGAACTGCAACAACGTGTAGATGTCTTGGTATCAGTGTTACTGAAACGCTCCGCCACGGTACTCCGGGGCGCCAAACGAGCCACCCTGGCAACAGTACCCGATACCAGCAAGTCGCTGGGCGTATCCCTCGAAGTCATCCGTGGCTGCTTGATCGAGTTAGCGAACAGGATGAAAAGATGACTTAGTTCAGTATTCCATTTCAGAATCTTTAAGGCGACAAAAAAGCAGCGAAGACCGAAAGTCTCCGCTGCTTATTTTTTTGTTCACTCTATCAGGCAGCAATTACTATCTTGCGACGGCGATAAAGGTTAAAGCCACCCAGGCAGATCATGCCCATACCAGCCAACACTACGCCAGCAGGAACGGGGACTTGAATGATGAAATTAGGATTCGTATCCCAGTAAATCTGATCTTGCCCAAGACGGTAATTCTTAGAACCATTGCTGTTCAGCTTATATGCATCCAAACCATGAATGTAATAATTATTGAGGTAACCAGTGCCAGCATAGTAAGCAGCTAAATCGTTACCATACCCGGCAAGAATGGTAGTTGCTCCACTGATTAGATTATTGACATCCGATACAGCCAGACCACCAGGTATGTTCGCAAGTGGATTAATTAACCTCCAGATGGCGCCTTGTACAGAAGCCCAACCGTTAGTTGGGGTACCAGCATCATTGTAGTCATCACCTGTTCCAAATTTGTTACCATTTAAAACTTCATTGACCAGCACAGAGATCCTGCGTGCCGTCAATAACCCCATAGGCCCATTAGGAGTAGGGAGATTGGTTATATCATCCGTGGTGGTATACCAACCTGGATCAAGGATGGTGGTTGCAAGACTGATACAAAAAGTTTCAACCCGTCCACTACCTCCGTAATTTCCATAGGTAGGTAGAGTCGGTGATCCACCAATTTGAGTAAAAGTGTATTTTCCTGCTGTCCCTACCTGACCTTGAACGCTTCTATGGTCCAAGTGCACGTCACCTGCAGTCACATACGAGCTACTGATTAAAAAACCAGTAATCAGCAGAAGGCTTCTCAACCCTCCTGCACTCCATCCTCGAGCTTGCATAGCCATCTCCTCTTGTTGTCTAAGAGTGTGTGGTTTTAGGCGATGTCACAAATTTACTGGCTTGAACCTACACAGTCAAACTTTTTCCGGAAAATTATTTTTGACTTCTTCTGATTATGAACTATGCATTTCAGGCTAATTGAACCTTTTACGAAGTCCTCAAAAAATGAGATTTAATGAGTCGTTCTCAACGAGGCAGCAATAACACAGCATTGTGACTGAACTGCGCGGTTTCTACATGTCCCGACTGCTTTTTATCCGCTGTGATCATATGCATATGAATGTTGGAATCATGATGCGTAAAAACACCATGATGGCTGTCTGAGTAGAAGCCGAGCACTTGGCAGGCTGTTTTCTCCAGTGTGAATTTCACCTTGATAGCCTCATGTTTGGCTGGCGTGTGCGGACTGTCATCGGTTTTGTTGACGATGTGAAACTGCAACTTGCCGGGCGTATCCCGGATTAGGAAAGGGAAAGGTCGATTCACCTGAATGCCCTGTTCCGCTGCGATTTTCCCCAGCCATGCTTCGAAAGTTTTTTCGTCGTTGACGGACTTCGGAAAAGGAATGGACTTCCATTCCTTCACGCTTGCATACACCAGGAAACAGGCTTTGTGGTTGAGCGTTTCGCTGATGCTGATCTTCCTCTTATCAATCGAGGAAATGGAAGGAGTACTATCCCAGATGGTGACTTCGCCACGCAGATTTTCCAGCGGCCCCAATGCATACAGATGAGGCATCCTGGCCAGTTTCTGCAACTCGATAGTGCCAGTCAGGTCGCCTTCACGCATCACCTTGCGCATCTCGCCAACGTGATGCACTTCATAACCGGAGGTGCGGCTATCCTGCAGGAATACTGTCACTATTGAAAACAAGAGGAATGCCATTCTGTATCCTTACTCGCGGGGTATAGATCAACCTGTGAAGATTGTAGTCATCTCGCTCCGCGAGATGACACGGTGACTTGTGCCCGTCTCGATACTTCCGATTCAACTGTAGACTTTTATAGAGAGGCGATGTCGCTCATTGTTGTGTCATCCCTCGGAGTAGGCTGACTTTTGTTCAGTGATTTATCTGGCATGTCACTGGAACAATGCTGCTACTGAATATTATCGTAAAACGGATCGGCCATTTCATGCAATTCCTGATCTCGTTCTTTTGTAATCATGTATGTATCCAAGTGTTCGTTTGAATTGAACATATTGCTAAAAGTGATTCCAATTAATTCCTCTACCAAATTTGAATCTGTACTTTCACCGAGGAAAATGCACAAGGCTATATTTACTCCGGATCCGTCGTCATAATCGACTCTTGCAAGATAGGCACGACACTTGATGCTGTGCTTTGAGAATAGGTGAGCTATTTTGCTTGTAAATACTGTTTCGGCTACACCTTCCTGCGGGCCAAGAAATCTTACATGCCGTGCCTCGAAGTCAAAAAGATTATCGTCCCTATGTCCAAATTGATTCATGCTATCACTCATTTGGTCGCAGGTATCAACAGGTCTCCGGAGACCTGCATTCAAAACGCGTGTAAACACTCATCGCCGTGTCATCTCTCGGAGCGAGATGACTACTAAAACAACTCCTTTACCGGCTTGCCAATCTCAATAATCGGCCGCGGTCTCCCCGTGTTATCCAGATAGGTCGCATCGAGTGGCACTCCCATGTACTGGTAGATGGTTGCGGCCAGGTCGCCGGGGGTTACCGGATTGCTCTTGATAGCTCCACCGTCGTGTTCTGTCTCACCAATCACTTGTCCATGCCGCAAGCCGCCTCCTGCCAAGCACATGGATGCAACTACAGGCCAATGGTCGCGCCCATCGGTACTTTCCTGCGTACCCATGATTGGAGTGCGGCCAAACTCGCCCATCGCAATTACCAGCACATCATCGAGCAGATCGTGGGCTTTCAAATCGCTGACTAGCGTCGTCAGCAGATGATCAAATAAAGGCAAAAGCGGCTTGAGTCCCTTACTAATGCCTCCATACGGCGGAATATTGTCGCCATGCGTATCCCACGTGCCCGAAGCGGAATGGTAACTCAAATCGAGCGTGACAAAGGCAACCCCAGCCTGCACCAGTCGACGAGCGAGCAGTGCCTGCTGGCACCAGAGATGTTTGCCGTACTGCTCGCGAACTTTGGCAGGCTCCAGATCGAGATTGAACGCGGCTCGTGCCTTGCCGCCCAGCACCAGTTCCACCGCCTGCTGCTGATAGCGATCCATCGCACTCATGGCCCCACTATCATCAATCTCCCTGCGAAGCACATCTAGCTGTTGCGACAAACTCAGCCGCTGCGTCATGTCCGCCGTAGTAATCCCCTTCGCTCCTCGAAACAGATTAGCCTGCGTTACCTTGCCGGAATCTTTGCCCACATCTGTATAGATAGGCAGACTCGCTGCCAGGTTGCCGGGGAACGGATCAAACTCCATGCCGAGGTAGCCGCCGAAGGCAACATGCGACCGTGATTTGTGAAACGAAACATATGCAGGCATCCCCGGTGCATTGGCCCCGCGATACTTCGAAATAATCGAACCGATAGCAGGATAAAGATGCCCGACCGGGTTCAAGCGAGGCTCCGCTTCCAGGTGCCCGGTCTGAAACACGCGGTTTGGTTCGTGATTGCTGTTGCGAGCATCCACCGAGCGGATCAGCGTGAAGTGATCCATCATCGCCGCCTGTTTAGGCAGATGTTCGCAGATGAATACGCCGGGCACATTGGTGCGGATGACGCCGAACGGCCCACGGTTCTGCAGTGGCCGCGTCGGTTTGGGATCCCACGTATCAATGTGGCTGGGGCCACCCGTCATCCAGAGCAGTATGACACTTTTCTGCCCTGGACTGCGTTTGCCCTTTTCGATGGCTTGTGCCCGGTGCTGCAACAATCCTGGTACCGTCAATCCACCCAAGCCGGCTAAACCTGCCTTCAGAAAATTCCGCCGGGTGGAATACGTCAACCCTTCCCGCGTATGGGGATCGAACAACCCGAAAGCATGACCATGCTGATGCATAACCAATCAAGGCGGGAAAACTGGCAGGGAAGTATGCAAGCTTACACGAGGTAAGCATTGAATGCAACAAACTGTTGCTTTGTTATCGGTGGGATGGCAGACTCTGTTGTTCCAGTTGAAGCCGATGGAAGCCCGAAAATGCGAATGATTTCCCTGGTTATCATGCTGCTCCTTTTGCAAACCGTGCAGAGTGGGGAACCCACAAGGCCTAACATCCTCTTCCTCTTCGCCGACGATCAGCGGGCCGATACCATTGCAGCCCTGGGCAACAGGCATATCAAAACACCGAACCTCGATCGGCTGGTGCAGCGAGGCATCAGTTTTGATCAGGCCTACATGCAGGGAGGCATGCATGGCGCCACCTGCATTCCGTCCCGTGCCATGCTGCTTTCCGGCAGGTCACTCTTTCACATCGATGAACGTCTGAAACAACATCCGACCTGGCCCTATGCCTTCGGGCAGGCAGGATACACCACATTCATCACCGGCAAATGGCACAACAACGCTGATTCCATCCCGTTCAGTTTTCAGCAGGCCCGTTCCATCTTTGCAGGCGGCATGACTAATCCCTTGCAGGCAAAGCTCATTCATCTGGAACAGGGAAAAATGACAGCGCCTCAGTTGGCACCCAAACACGCCTGCGAAGTCTTTGCCGATGAAGCTATCCGGTTCATTTCACAGCATCAGGGTAGTCCGTTTCTCTGCTATGTGCCCTTCGATGCACCTCATGATCCGCACATCGTGCCCGATGATTTTCCAGTTCACTATGATCCCGCCAGCCTGCCAGTACCTGCCAACTTTCTTCCTCAGCATCCCTTTGATAATGGGGAAATGGTGGTGCGTGATGAAAAGCTGTTACCTTGGCCACGCACACCACAGCAGATCAGGGAGATGCTGGCAGAGTACTATCGCTATGTTTCGCATCTCGATGCCCAGGTAGGTCGCATTCTCGATGCTCTCGAAAAATCGCCTCACGCATCCAACACCATTGTGGTATTCGCTGCTGATTCCGGCGTAGCCCGTGGCAGCCACGGGCTGATCGGCAAGCAGAACCTCTACGAGCATTCCATTCGCGTGCCACTTATCATCACCGGTCCGGGGATTGCCACCGGCCAGCAAACGCAGGCTATGTGCTATCTTTTCGATGTGTTTCCCACCCTGGGCGAACTCTGTCGGGTGAAAGCACCTTTCACCAGCCAGGGCATATCACTGTTATCGGTACTGCGTGATCCCAGGCAAAGTGCTCGCTCAGAATTACTCTTCGCCTACCGCCAGTATCAACGTGCCATCAGGCAGGGACAATGGAAACTCATCCGCTATCCAAAGGTCAATATCATTCAACTGTTCAATCTTCAAACCGATTCTGATGAAAAACACAATCTGTCGCTGCAACCTGAGCAGGCAGTGCGTGTTGCCGGTATGTCAGCACAATTAGCCAGGCTGCAGAAAGCGTTCGATGACAAAGAACCTTTGCAGGTTGAAAAGCCTCTGCCTGCAGCATGGTCTCCTCTTGTACCTGGAAATGCCAACAGGAAATAAGATCCGAATGCGCTAACTCATTGTCATGATGTGCCTGCTTGGAATCAATCAGCGATTCAGCCTGGCAGTAAACTGAATGGCTTAACTACTTCCCAACCTCTCCAGCGCCTGGCTTACTTCATACTTTTGCGGATGATCGAACATGTTGGCGCTGTGGTAGTGCTTCTTCGCTTGGGCAAGCTGTCCCAGGCCTTCAGCACATTGGCCCAGCTTGTAATGCGTATCCGCACCGCTCTTGGTCGATTGACTGAAAGACTTGAAACATTCCATTGCTTCCGCGAAACGTTGCTCCTTCAGATAAAAATCACCCAGAATTCTGCTGGCTAAATACCACTGTTCCAGATCATCACCGCTCGGCTTGTTCTGCGTTCCCAAATGATAAGCATATTCCAGAGCTTTTACGCCATTTTCGCTTTGCCCCATTCGCAGGAAACAGCGGCCGATGAGCGCCCAGCCTGCTACCCGTTCTGGAGCGATGGCGGTCAAGAGCTCCGAAAGATGCTTAGCCCATTCATACTGTTCGACTCCGGAGTTCTTGGCATCGAGAATTTCACGCGACTTTTTCAGCAGATACGACTGGTCGATCAACTTGCCAAGCTTTTCCCGATGTGCATTAATGTCATCCGGCGTGAGCGAAATGTAGCAACGATCTCTCCGTTCCAAGTACTGCGGATTCTTGGCATCGTAGAGCAGGCACTGCTCGTTGTAATGCATCGTCTGAACGACGTTGCCTTGCTTTTCGTACAGCTCAGCAATCATGCGCAGCGTATCAGCACCACTTTGCGGTGCTTCGCTCGCCAGGATCAGGTTTTCCAAGGCATCATCCAGCCTGCCTTCATGATAGGCCTGCTCACCCATCTGCTTGACCGTGGCAAAATAGGCCACCTTACTCTCTTCGCTCATTTCTTTCACACCGAGTAGTTTAGTCCAGGCTTTCACTTCGTTTTGAGCCTGCTTGAGCAGGGCAGGGTCATCGTGCTTCATAGCAGCATCAGCTGCCAGCTTCCATACCGCCGGTGCATGTTTCGGCTGGCCACGAACCGCAATCGCCAGTAGCTCCACGCCTCGACGATACGCTGTGGGAAGATCGAGTCGTTCCACCCCCATTTCATAAACGTACTTGTGATCGAAATCGCTGGCCTGCTGGGTGGGCGAATCGCCTGCTTCGCGGTTGTAATCCGCCAGGGTAATATCGTTGTACAGTCGCGCTTTGAGTTGTTTCACATCGGTAGCGTCAGGATTTTCCCTGGATGCCTTCTCGGTCACCGCAATCGCAGTCATCAACTGTCCGGAGATCAGCAGCGGATCACCCACTCGTTTGCGCAGCTCATCATGCTGCATCAGAGCAAGTTGCCATGCGGGAAGGAGTATGCCATCTCGGCTGGTCTGTTCATCCGGGCCAAATTGGCTGGCATCCAGCAGTTCTCGAAGTACTGTCGCTGCTTTGTCGTATTCACGGGCATGAGTGTGTGCCACCGCCCGGTAATAAAAAACGGCAGGCCGCAGCGCGGGCTTCTGCACCAGTACCAGATCGAGCAACTGTTTGGCTTCCGCAATCTGTTCAGCCGTGGGGGCATCGGCAAACAGTAAATCACGTGCTCGCTGCAGGCACAGATCAAAATCAATCAGCTTGAGCAGCCGTTCATCCTGATGCACTTGTCGCAGGTCAATCTGCCGATGCACTTTCCAGAGCTCCTGCCTGGCCAGCCGGTGTTGCGGCGAAAAATGGAGTGCTCGCCGGAATGAAGTCAGGGCTTCTGCCGTGGCACCCTGTTTTGCATGCCCCATGCCTCTAAGCAATGCTTTGAATGCCTGCATATCCTTGAGCAGATAATGGGTGTAACCCAGATATATCACCGTAGGCAACAGAATCGCCATGATCTGGAATGACGGCCCAACGAGCACCAGTAGGGCTATTCCCAGCAACGCACACACCAGACCGATTTCAATCTCGGTTTCTTCGGTTCGACCAGCGATCGTCAGCAGATAGAGCAGGGGCACTGCGAGCAGCAGATGCACGCCCAGAGTTATTGGGCTGGTGCCCTCGCCCAGACTCCACCCCTGCTTGCCCCAGTACATGTAGAGAAACACGGTGCCACTGATCACCAGCGCCCCAATAATGATGCGTCGCACCAGTTTCTGTGGAATCAGCCGTAAAGCAATCAGCAGGCAGCCCATGCCGACACCAACTGCCAGTGCAATACTCAAATCGAGGAACGACCAGTAGGAAAAAACCAATGTGATCAGCAGTACACCCGTAAGCAACCCAGCCAGCACACCCACATAGATCATGCGTGGGTATTCCAGCATCAGGTAGATGAGGTACTGTGGCCACGAAGTCCTGGGCTTAATCTTCTGCAAGGCCGCCTGCCTGGCAGCCAGCACGAACGCAACAATGAGTCCCAGCAGCATCAGACCGAGAACTATCAGTGTCGCTGGTATCTTGTTATGCCAGCCAAGGCAGCCCAGAATGCTCAGGGTCAGACCTTTAGTGAGGTATTCAAATAACATGCGACTATTTTAGAAGCTGCGCGCGAGAAACCAGCAGCGTTAGAAACCTATCGAAGAATTTCACACTTGGGAAATGATTCTCGATGAGCCGGATGCCACGCTTTGCGTGTCTTCACGCTAACCGTGCCTTTTCATGGAATAGTTACACCTGATGCAAAATGAGAAACCAAATCAAACTTTAAGTTCTCCTAAAACCGTAAGCTCAACGCTGCATTGATTATCAATCCCGACCCCAGATTAATACGGTCATAGTTGCGATCATCAAAGTTTCTACCGTTGAAATAAAAACGGTTAAACGCATAGCCTGCACCAAGTTCAGCAAACACTCGATCGAACAGTTGATACCGCACACCACCGGTGACAGACATCTCGTAATAGAACAGCCGTTCGCGCCAGTCGCTGCGATCATCCAGAAACCAGCTTTCATTGATCCATTGCCAGCGGGCAAACAGCGAAACCTTTTCCGCCAACTGATACATCGCCTGCGTTCGGAAATTGCGAACCGGCATCCAGTTCGCCTCCAGCGTCCAGTCTTGTGTAGGCCGATAGGTAACACTAAAAGGGATACCCAGGTTCAGCGACCAATGTTCGTTAGGTTGCCACTGATACGCAATGCCCGGAACCGGAAATCGTAATTCGCTCATCGGTGCGTAAAAGACTGAGAACAGCCATGCTGAGGTATCACTCTGCGGAACGCGCAGAAATGCCATCACGTTGGCATTCACATCCCGGCTCTGTGTGAATGGTTCGTCACTGGCTATCGTCACGCCACCCATCAGGCCCAGCATCCAGCCATCTTCCAGCTTCCGCATATACATGGTGCTCAGTCGAATGTTCCACAATGATTCAGGAAATGCTCGTCCCGAATCAGGGAAAACGGCAGAACCCTGAAAAAGATGATTCTGCACACCGCCACTGAGAATCACCGAGTTAATATCATCGCGATAGATCGGTGCACCCAGTCGAAGCTGCTGCCGGATGAATCCCAGTTCCGTGTTCTGCCCATCAACTTGTGCCAGCGGCTGATATTGAAGAAAATAACCAGGCCCACCTTCGTTGCCGCCAGGCCGCATAAATCCCAGATCGCGTTGTTGCGCAGTAGTGTCCCGCGTTTCTCTCTCGAAAACATTCACCGGCTGATAGGTTGGCGACACTTCATTCTGCACCGACTTGATCTCTTCCTGTGACCAGGCATGAGAAGGCAACGAAAGCAGACAAATGAAGCATATTCTGATGCTCTGCATGGAGTAACTCAGCCGCAGGTAGTTCGTTGGGGCCAGATACTCCAACGAGAACACTTTGGCAAGCAGAAGTAGTAGTGAATTCAACGCATCTCTTAAATCTTCATGAAACCAGCCAGTTTTCTGGACAAACCTATAGACTCCTAAATTTTTAGGTGTAGACTTCTCCCACAGGAACTTACCCATTTTGTCACCTTGATACAAGGAACACCTCCATGCGTACCTGCATCGCGTTGCTGAGTCTCTTATTCGCAAGCATTTCGTCTCTGGATGCTCAGGAAATAAAACTCAATGCACCGCAATTCGCTTTGCTCATTAACGAGGCTGCAGTGAAAGAGTTGAAACTCACTGCAGATCAGCAGAAACAGATTGATGACATATTTGGCGACATGGTTCAGACTGTCGAAGGCGAGAAAAGACTCATCGTGCGTGGCCAGGTGGATTTGGAGGAAGTTGAAAAAGATGTTCTCAAAGTATTGAACGACACTCAGCGCAAACGCCTGCGACAAGCCTGGATCCAACTCAACGGTCCGATGGCATTGACTGACACAACCCTGGCCAAAGATGTCGGCCTCAAGGAAGAACAATCCAAAAAGATCACTGAAGCGGTCACCAACATGAATGACGCCATGCGCGATGTCTTCCACCAATCAGAAGGCGATCAGGAAAAAATGCGCGAAGGCGTAGTTAGGCTTCGCAAGAACGCTGCCAACGACATCGAAGCCATGCTGACCCCAGATCAGAAAAAGAAACTCGAGTCACTCAAAGGCGCTAAAATCGAAGGACTGAAGAAGGAAGATAAGAAGAAGAGTAAGTAAACGACACGGGCCATGCTGAATGCGTGGCCCTTTTTTTTTTCGTTTCCAAAGGATTCACCGACTTTGTACCAGGTCCAACAGGGCCTGGTGAACTACCCTTTCTGTATCCAGTCGAAAAAACCCAGACGATCCAACCCCGTACGCAACTGATTCATCTGCACCTGATCCAGCGCAACATTCGGCAAGCGTGGTGGACCGACCTCTACCCCCAGAAAGCCCATGACCGCCTTGGCGGCACCCATGTAACCAAACCCGGCCAGCAACTCGATCAACTGCACCGAGCGAAACTGTTCCCGGCGGGCTGTTTCCAGATCACCACGTTCAAACGCTGCCATCATGCGATGATAGATCGGCGCAGCAAAGTTATAACTGCTGCCCACGCCGCCCACCGCTCCCAGCGACAGTGCCGCCAGCAGATACTCGTCCACGCCCCAGGGGATGTCATACCGGCCATGCTCCACCTGCAGGCAGTTCTGGTATGCCATCAGATCCGGGTTGGTGAACTTGATGCCTGCCAGGTTTGGGATACGCTCGGTAGCCAGGCGAAGAAAATCCGACATCGGGAACGATACACCAGTCAGCACGGGTATGTCGTAAAAGTAGAAAGGCGTCTGCGGCGCTGCATCAGCAAACTCTGCACAGCAGGCAATCAGTGTATCCAGCGACTTCGGTTTGAAATAACTGGGGGATAAGGCTGCGATGGCGGAGGCGCCCAGCGTCTGTGCCTGGGCAGCCAGCATACGGGCATCGGCCAGGCAATTCGCTCCCACATGAACAATCAATCGCTGTCCGGTGCTGCGGACTACTTCGCTCCATCGCTGGGCCAGTGCCAATCGCTCCACCACCGTCAAGGAATGGCTTTCCCCCGTGGTGCCACCAATAAAGACCGATTTGATTCCCAGTTGTAACAGAAACTCAGCCTGCTTTTCGATGATGCTGAGATTCAACTCACCACTGGCACTCATGGGCGTATGTGTGGCTGCCACCAGTCCCGTCAGCTTCGTAGTCATGCAGTTGTTCGCTCTTTCGGTGTAAATGCCAGTTACAAATCCTTCCGCGGACGGATCAGAAGTACCAGTACAATCGAAACGATAGCAGTGCTGGCAAACGCTCCGAAGATCACATTCAGCGGAACCTGCCGGTCATGCAAAATGCCAAATCCCCAGTCGGCCACTCCACCCATGCTGATACTGACAAAGTTCATGATGCCATAACCGGTCGCCCGCAACTCAGGCCGCACAATCTGCGAGAGGATAGGCATGTTGTTGCAGTCGAAAAAGCCCCAGCCTATGCCAAACAGAATGAGAAACAGGATCGCCATAGTTAACGTACCTGCATTTCCCACACCAAAGATGGCGGGCACAATCAGGCACATGCCGATGGCGCTGACATAAATCCGGCCACGCTGGCTGGTCTTCATCCAGCGATCGGCAAGCCAACCCCCAGCCACCACGCCCAGGATCGCTGCCAGTTGCCAGGGCAGCGTGGCAGCTACCCCTGCCTGTCCCTGAGGGATTGAAAAACGCTTCAGAAGAATGGCAGGCATCCAGTCGCGCACCACCCACCCCGCCATCGCTGGCAGTGTGAAGTAGAGAACCAGCAGGATAAACGAAAAGGAAGACAACAACTCCCGGACTGCATGGAACGGCGAAAGGCGTGGCATGGATGGTTGTTCCTGTGCCTGACGCGGTTCCCGCAGCAGCAAAACCAGTGGAACGGCATACAGCATCCCGACGATGCCGCAAACGGTGAACACCATCCGCCAACCTATGTTGGGATCAGCCGCTGCATAACCGCCGAACCCACCCACGATTACGCCAAGGTAGATCGCCAACTGGTGTAGCCCGACAGCGCGTGAACGTGTATGGCCGGTGTGATGATCGGTAATCAAGGCAAGTGCCGCAGGAATATAGAATGCTTCACTGATACCCATTAGGGAGCGTGCCCAGAGCAGTTCCTGATAGGTGGTCACCTGTCCCGTCCACCATGTCACGCCCGACCACACAAACAGACTCGCACAGATGGTAAAACGTCGGCTGAATCGATCTGCCACATATCCACCCACCAGGCTGAAGACGGCATACACCCATTTGAACTGCCCGAGCATAATGCCCCAGAGTTCCTCCCGGTTGGCAGCTCCACCCAGGCTCGGAATGGAGGCCATCACTGAAGGCTGCATCGAGGCCAGCATCTGCCGGTCGAGATAATTCAGCAGAGCCACCGGCATCAGCAACACTACCACCAACCAGGCGGTGCGGGAAACAGAAGTGGTGTTTGGTTGTGCAGAACCCATCATGGTTTCTTTCCAGGCGAATACATCCAGACTTCCGGCGAGCGAACCCCCGGTCGCACTTCACCGCTCGGCATCACCCATGCCTTGTTCCAGTTGACGCAAGGCACGGTTACCCGTGGTGCAGGCAGCTTGCCTGTTGCACTCCACGTACCTGATTTCGCATCATAATGCAAGACAGTGCTGTTGAAACCAGTATGCTTCTCTGGATTGATGCTGACCTGGCTGCCATCATCACCGCCGAGAATGGTGAAACCGTTTACATCAGTTGGGCAAGGCGAAGGCGCCGCCGCCACGGGATGAGGCAGGTCTGCGACGCGCGTCCACCCTTTGCTAGGATCATACCGGTAGGCATCTTTCAAATAGTGTCTCTCGATTTTGCCGTTCTTGTCTGTGACCAGATCGACACCGCCTATCAACCAGAATGCTCCATCGAAACTGGCTGCCACCGCCAGCATGCGCCCTGTTCCGGGAAATCCTTCAACCTCTTTCCAGTTGGTAAAATCGGCTGTGAGGTCAAAGTTCCACACATTCTTCACTGTGCTGTTCGCATCTGGTTTCTCCTGTCCCCCGGCAACATAGAGCACTTCACCCACGATAGCTGCACAGGCATACGCCAGCGGCTTCGGTAATGCCGGCAGGCTGCTGATGATCACATGCTCAGCATGGCTTTCCAATCGAAAAGCGTCGGCATAATGCCGCTGCCCATCGCTGCCACCAGCACAAATGATACCCGTTGCATGAGTTACACTGATGCCATAACCCAGAGAACGAGGTAGCTTCCCTGCATTCCGCCACCTCCCATCGGGCTGATCCAGTATGAATATGCTGGCATACCAGCGCTTCTTGCCACCTGCCCAGGGTTTCGCTTCAGGGAAATTGGCACCACCAGCAACCAGCAGTTTACCCTGACTGACCCCGGCAAAGGTCCCTGCAAAACCCTCCTTACCCGGCATCGTTGCCAGCTGCTTCCAGTCGTCTGCCAGTATGCAGGTACTTGTCAGAAGCGTGAACAGAATCAGGAATGGTTTCATGGTTGTTGTCCCAGGTGCTTACTGTGATTTTCCAACAGCCTCCAACAGTACCACAACATCCGAGGCAGGTGAAAAGGTCCTTTCCACAGATTGCCTTTGAGTCGGGTTGACAGACGGCCATCACGATGAAGATAGCCAAACCACTCGCCGAACTCAGCATCGGGGAAATGCTGAAAGCTCCACGCATGCACCATGTTGTGCCAGCGGGCATATTTCTTATCACCAGTGAGTTGCCATGCCAGAAGCGTTGCGATGATGGCCTCACAATGTGGCCACCAGAATTTCATGTCATGCCAGTATTCCTGCACGGGCAGATGATGCAGGTCGCGAAAATAGAAGAGACCGCCAAGCTCTTCATCCCAGCCCCGCTTCCACATCCAGTCCAGCATGGTTAAGCCGAGTTGGATGAGACGCTGGTCGGTTCGGAGTCGCTCTTCGTGAAGAATGAACCATGCTGCTTCAATAGCATGGCCGGGGTTCAGTTGCCTGCCGTCAAAATGGTTGAGGATTTCTCCCGCAGGCCCAACTATTTCCATCACTGCTTCATGTTCGTGCTTGAGAAAGTAACGCTCGATGCGGTCGATGGCCCAGTCAATCCATTCGGTACACGTGCGTTGCCTGACAACCACATCACCCAGGTTTTCGCGAAGTTCCTGCGCGGTGGCGATGCCGATCATCAGCGGGCCAATGCCCATCATCGGCCGGGTGGCAGGTTCCACCTTGGGCGGCATCACACCTGCATCGAACGAATGATGCAGATACGTTTCAAAATATCTGACTGCCTCCTCAGCAGCCTGCGCCTCGCCGGTGGAACGTGCATAAGCGGCACTGGCAATGGCAGCGAATGATTCACTGTAAACATACCGACGCATCCGTAACGGCTTGCCTTCACGTGTAACAGTGAAGTAAAGCTTGTCCCCGCAGCTGCCATGACGACGAAGAAATTCCACGCCACTGCGGGTAGCTTCCAGCCATTCACTTTTTTTCTCAACCGTGTTGTAGAGCGTTGCAAACATCCACGCTCCTCGACCCTGAATCCAGATCGACTTGTCGGTATCGATCACCGTGCCATCGCGGTCAAGTGCGGAGAGAAATCCACCGTGTTCACGGTCTATTCCATGCCTCAGCCAGAAGGGAATTACATCATCGAGCAGGGCATGACGGTAAAACGAAGCGAGAGCTTGACAGCCCTCAGGTGTGGCTACATCCAATGGTTTTTCACTCCGGTGTTACCGGTAAGGTATGCTGGCTGACACGAAAATGAAATGAAAAAACGCCTGCACCTGTGAGACGCAAGCGTTACAACGAAGTGCCGGAGACAGGACTTGAACCTGCACTCGGTTGCCCGAACCAGCCCCTCAAGCTGGCGTGTCTGCCAATTCCACCACTCCGGCGCGGAGTCTGCCCTTATGAATCAAGGACTGGAATACCATTCTAAATGACCACTATCATACGGCAAGGTTCGCTGTTCAATTTATGAACCTGCATTTCCCTATAATCAGCACGGATAAGCAGATCCCAGCGAGTGCAACAATATGCGATTACTCATGTTGGTATTTCTAATGGCTGGTTGTGGCTCAGCAGCAGTCGTCACTCCCAGCAAACCCGCGCCGCCTCCTACCGATCCAGCGAAGTTCAGCAATTTTCCGCAAATCAAACAGTAATAAGTGGTGGATTGCGATTGCAACGCGTTATTCCAGAATTGACGAAGTATCGTTGATGTAACCATCACGTCGGCCAGCCAGTTGCTGCAGCAGGGCCCAGTCATTTTTCACCGGGCCAAAGCCCAGCCAGGCTGTGTTGCCAAACCTCACGGTTCGCACTGAGGCATCGCCGAACGCAAACTGTACACCGGCGGTATGTCGGCTGGAGAACCGCCAGTAAGCAGCACCGCCTGCATCGACTCCACCTGTGTTACCTTTGCCCAGCCCCAGGCCAGTGCCCATGCCGCCTGCACCAAACCAGGCGTAGGCTGAACCACGCTGGCCCACGCCGTTGCCCCCCAGGCCTTCGCCAAACATCAGCGTGTTACTGGTGCCATCCTGCACAGTCATCTGACCTAGTGTGACTTTCACCCGGTTAAGCATCACCCCTTCATAGCCACCAAAGGTTGGTGCCGGAGTCAGTCCCAGAGGATTAGGTGCCAGCACCGTAACATTGAAACTGCCACCCAGGCCGGCTACACCCAGATAATTCGTGCGACCTACCAGTTCATCACCGGGAGCAAAACGGGCGAAGGCCGGGAAGTTTCCCTGATCTGCATAAATCATCAGGATCAGAGAGAAAATGTCCGATGAAGCAACATCATCCGATGGGCAGTAAAACATTTTCAGTCGCGATTGTGCAACGCCATAACAGGCAGACCGTGTCCACCAGAATGCATCGCCCTGATTCAATGCCAGGTTAACACCAGCTGATGGCACATTCGCAAACCGCTTGTAAAGATTATCCTTCTCCAGATAAGGAAGTAGGAAAGGCAGGGTACCTACATATTGAGCTTGTGCTGGGGTGATGTTGCCCGAGGGCCCTAGTATTCCCGGTGGCAGGCGTTCGTAATCATTGTGGAAATGGTGGATTGCAATAGCGATCTGCCGCAGATTGCTGGCACAGATCATCTTGTTCGCAGCTTCACGAACCCGCTGAATGGCGGGGAGCAGTAGAGCCATCAGCAATGCTATGATGGCAATTACCACCAGAAGTTCTATCAACGTAAATCCGTGGCGACGCTTCATGGAATCTAACTCATTGCGTTGTGTTTCTTTCCAATTATTGTGACCGATGAACGTAGGGGTTCAAGAGGTAGAGGCCACAGTTCATCTATTACTCATAAGTATAAATTATGGTCGATGTTATCTTGCCTATTTTTCGCACTTTATGTTGAATAAGTCAGATACTCTGTCCGTCTCGATATATCCATGGAGTGTATTCGTGAAGCGATTTGTATACCTGACAAGCCTCACCTTGTTGCTGATCCAAAGCAGCGCATCGGCTCAAGTCACCACTTTTTATGGTGATAGCAATGCCTTCCCCCGCGATTTGACCGTGCCCCTTTCCACTCAGGCTTCTTTCCTTAGTTTCATTGGAGCATCAGGTACCAACAACTTCGACAGTTATACACCATTTTTGCCGCCTCCCGGTGCGATGGGTTTCCCTGGTCTTCCGACAACTGTTTCCACCGATGCCACGTTTGTTGGTATTGATACGCAGCAACAAGGTTCCTTCTCGGTTTCTGCTCCCCAGTTTCTTTCCAGCAGTCTGATTCTGGATATTAATGGACAGCCTATCGGGGCCAATCTGGTGACCAGTTTCGTCTTCAGCGATCGCATCAATGCCTTCGGTGCCTTCTTCGTGAACGTAGGCGACTTGAGCAATTCGAACGTGCTCAGCATCACCTTGCAGGATGGAGTTGCAGGCACACCAAGAAACTTTCTGATCAACAGTGGCACTCCCTTCCAGGGACGAAACTTCGATGCCACCTTCTACTATGGCATCCACGATGCAGTGCCGTTCGACCGCGTCTTCATCAATGCCACCTCCAATCAGGAAGGTTACATCTTCGACAATATCACCATCAATGCAGTGCCCGAACCTGCTACCTATGTCCTCATCGCCGGCATCGGCCTGGCTGGTTACGCCACCCACCGCTATCGCCGCAATCGCCTGAAGAAGATGGGCGAGTTGTCACTGAAAGCAGCAAAATAAGATAAAACAATTAGCCCCCGGCTCTTCAAGCCGGGGGCGTGTGCGCGCGGACTTGAATCGTCCATTACGTTACCGGCTTGTGCTATGCACAAAGCAAACCGCAAGTTTCAATCGTCATTCCATCGCGAAATACGTAATACACAGCGCGAGAGCCCGCCCACGGCTTAAAGAGCCGTGGGCTAAATGGGTTACTTTGCCCACGGCAACAAAGCTGATCGCTGCGCCAACCCCGCATCCTGTGCTTCAAACGCATCATTAATCGCGCTCAGCGGATAACGATGTGAAATCAGCTTGTGGAACGGATATTTCTGTTGATGCTTGGCCAGGAACTCGAGTGAAAACAACAGGCTCGGTGCATCGTACCACATGATGCCCAGAACATTCTTGCCGGGCAGCACCAGGCTCGATGGATCAAACGAACAGACATCGCCACCACAGATGCAGCCTACCATGGCATAAGTGCCGCCGTTGCCGAGCATCTCGACACCTTCGGGAACTGCTGCTGCTTTACCCACCACTTCCAGAACAACATCTGCACCCCAACCATCGGTCAGTTGCTTGACACGTTGGATGCGTGATTGCGAACTGTTGTGCTGCTTCAGATCAATGAGATGATCGGCGCCAAACTCTTTCGCGAGTACCAATCGATCATCAATGCCATCTATTACCGTAACGCTGGCAGCGCCACGTTCCTTGGCCACCGCAGCTGCAAGTACACCCAGCCCTCCAGCGCCTTGCACCACCACATGATCGCCTACTCCCACCTTTGCCAGATAGAAACTGTAGACCACCTGGGCCAGCGCGCAGTTGGCAGGTGCTGCCAGATCTTCAGGAACGCCTTCAGGTATCTTGAACACCACCTGCCCGGGGCGCAGATAATAGTACTGTCCATACGCTGCATTGAAGTGAGGCCAGACATCGGGCGGATGACGAAACCGCATGCCATGCGGACAACGTGGCGTGAAACCACGCAGACAAGCCCGGCATCTGCCACATGCGACAAAGTAACGATATGCGATACGGTCACCCACCTTGAGTGGCTTGCCCGTTGAATCGGTCATAACGCCTTCACCCAGCCTGGCCACTTCGCCACACATCTCGTGGCCAACACTGCGAAAGTTGCTGCGGCCTGTGTCGCTAGGAATGTACTCGCCTCGCCAGAGATGCAGATCGCTGCCACAGATGTTGGCCTGCGTAACCTTCACCAGTATCGCGCCAGGTTCCGGATCAGGAACAGGATACTCAACCAGTTGAAACGGTTGACGTACTCCTGTCATGGCTGCAACGAATCCGGTTTCTGGCATGATCTGAATTCCAGAGTGAGTTTTGATGTGGCCTGAATGAAATTGTACTCATCAGGTGAACCAAGTCCTCCAGTTCATCCTCTTTATCTGGAGCACTGTTACTTTCATCCATATTTCACGGCATTATCATCCGGTTCTCAGTGTCCTTAGCTAAATAGAGCTAGGCAAATACCGAAGAGAGATTATCCTTTGCAGAGCAGTGGTGAGATCGAAATGAAAAGTGAAACCTGATCTACTTTGCCGGGGTTAATCAAATAGGTTCGTCCAAACGAAACTTGAAGCACGTTCGTCTAGTAAGTGAAGAAGCGAGGTACTCGATCATGATAGTCAAGCAACTTATCGACTGGTGGCGCGGCGAAAGCGAGCCGGTCAACATGCATGTACGCTGCCAGCATTGTCAGCAGAAGATTCGCTTCCGTCCGGAACGCGCCGGGACCATTTCGTCCTGCCCGCGCTGCCGACGTTCTCTGAAACTCCCGACGGATGATGTTCAGCTTAAACCAGTTTCCAGCGCCAAGGTCGGTCATCGTATCGCCCAGCGAACGACACGTAACTAAACTCACTCAGTTCATCCGCAAGCGTTTCTTGCGGAAGAACTCTGATAGAATCCCGCCACATGCCCCCGCCTGCACGCCTGCCAGCACTTCCACTCGATGATTCAGCCTCGCGTCATTGGTTAGCTCATACAGCGAATGACACGCTCCTGCTTTGGCATCTGTGGCTCCATACACCAGCATTGGCAAGCGCGCCTGCACCACTGCACCGGCACACATCGGGCATGGTTCGAGTGTCACATACAAAATGCAGTTGAGAAGTCGCCAGTGTTGCAGCGCCTGCGCCGCCTGAGTGAGGGCAATCATCTCCGCATGGGCCGTCGGGTCATGCAACTGTTCCCGCTGATTGTGCGCCCGGGCAATCACACCCCGATCCAGCGAGACGATGACAGCACCCACTGGTACTTCATCCTCTTCACGCGCCTGTTCTGCTTCTTCCAGCGCCATCTCCATGTGGAACAGGTGAAACGGATGCCGTGGATCACGCAGATCGCTTAATGGCATGTCATGCAGGTCGTAATATTGCATGGGTGGTCGATATATCCTTGTGATGAAGCAAGCGCATTTCAAAGTTGTACGAAGTGCTTTCAAAAATCACTCATCAAGAAATAATGTACCAGATTATTTACATCGCTTGCATCAAGACTTGGTTTCATCTATCATCAGAAATTGATGATAATCTGTTTTACCCATTTTGGGAGTACTCTCTATGTTGAAACGCACCCGTCAAGGGTTCACACTGATAGAATTGCTGGTGGTTATTGCCATTATCGCACTATTGATGGCTTTGTTACTGCCTGCCATTCAAAAAGTCCGTGAAGCTGCTAATCGAATGTTGTGTGGAAGTAATCTGCGTCAGATCGCCATCGCATCACATAATTACCATGGCGACTTTTCCAGACTGCCTCCAGGCTACCTCGGACCATACCCGGTGAATGAACAAGGTTTGCCAAACGTTTTCACTCCTCTGCCTAACAATTGTCAGCAAGTTGGCGTGTTGACTATTCTTCTTCCCTACATGGAAGCAGACAACATAGCGAAGCTGGTTGTCGATCCCGTTGCTCCTTTTGGCTTGATGCAATTGGGTCTCCGTACCGTTGGTTTGCCATGGCACCTGCCCGTACCCAGCAATCCCAACTTTGCTGTCGCGCAAACCAAGATCAAAATGTTCCTCTGTCCGAGCGATACCCAGGGCGACGCCCAGGTAGCGATCGGCGTTTCGTCTCACTACTACAACACCAACTCAGGCAACGGCTACAGTATTGCAGCCCAGGCATATCCTTTGACAGCCAGCCCGGCTATTCCGAATCTCGGACGTGCCAACTATGCTGGTGTCGCTGGTATGTCAGGTCGCGGTACCAACACTGCACATCCCTTTTTCAATCCTCCATTCCAGCCTGCACCACTGGTTGGCTACAGCATTTCAAGATTCGAAGGCATTATGACCAATCGCAGCGAGCACACGCTGGGTCAGCTTGCTGTGCAGGATGGCACCTCCAACACTCTGCTTTTTGGTGAATCGAATGTGGGCAATGAGCCACTGAATGCCCCCTTTGCTTCCCAGCCGGTCAATACTCGCCACTATGAAACCTGCTGGATGGGCGCCGGTTCTATCCCCACCATTGGTGGTCTAGTGCAGAACCGCATGACTCCCTGGTGGGGCTTTGGCAGCATGCATCCCACCTCGGTCATGTTTGCCTTTGCTGATGGTTCAACGCGTGGTGTTCGCAAGGGCACTTCAGCAGCCATCAACAATGCAGCACCTGCCGGGTTGGTGGTTCCACTGCCTGCCGATTGGTTGGTCTTCCAGCAATTGGGTGGTCGACGCGATGGCCTGCAGCTTGATACCTCTGGCTTGCTTGACTAGTTGTCATTTGAATTCAAGTAGCTATACAGGGTCGTATTTGTACAAAAGCTCGACCCTGTAGATACTACAGATACTTACACCATACCCCGATTGGAGTTTCGATGTTACGCTGTTTCATGATGTTAGCATTGCTCAGTGCCCTGGCAGGTTGTTCCTCCAAGGAGAAACTGGAAGTTCCCAAGGACACCAAGCCTGCCCCGACAACCCCACCCATTAACATGGGAGGCGGAGCAGGGCCTGCTAAATAGCACAAGCTGCGTCATTTCATATTTGGCGAGAGCAGTAGCTCTCGCCATTTTCATTCCACGCCAAATTGCCCTTGCATCACTTCAGATTCTCGCTATCGTCCCGCCTCGTCTGGGTGAAACCCTGCATAATCCAGGTTTTCACAGTACGGGGGAAATTGCGATGCACATTCATCGAATCATTCGACAGACCACGCTCTGTTGCCTTCTGTCAGCCATCGTGGTTGCAGGCCTGGTGGGGTGCAATCCGCTCGCCCTGATTCTCTTGCCCATGGATATGATGGGTGTCGGTGACAAAGCCAATATTCAATACACCTTCCCGAAGGATGCCAAGCGGGTTGCTATCGTCGTGCATTTGGGCAAGCATCATCAGATTGATGTCGGCCACTTTAATCGTGATGTCAACAGCTTGCTATCCATGAAGGTGGCAGGTTATCTCAGCAAGAAGCCTGATATTATTCTCGCTGGCAAAGTACATCAGTGGATGGACGAACATCCCGACTGGAAAACGCCTTACGATATCGGTCGAGGTCTGGGTGCCGACCATGTGGTATTCATCGAACTGCGTCGCATCAGCTTCTATGAAAAGGAAGGCTGGACCCAGTTTTACAAGGGAAATTGCGAAGCAGCAGTTACCATACATCGTGTCGGCACCGAGCAGGATGAAGCCATTCCTATCTGGGGGCCACAAACCTATTCCATGCGGTTTCCTTCCGGCGTGAAGCCCATGACCGATGCAGATTTGAGCCTGTCACAATTCCGAGAACTATTTGTACGTCATACTGCTGAACGGCTCTCGTGGATCTTTGTACCACATCCTTCCAGTGCCGAGTTTGGCGATGAAAAAGTAACGAATTGAAGCAGACTCCTTTCGGGGAGTTAGGGTGGTGGTGGGCCAGGCCCGTGATGCAAATCATGGGTCTGGTCCGTTTTCGGGATGGGTTTCTTTGTGGCTAATGAATGTCGACCATACGCACTTACGCACTTATGCAATTGGCAGCCCGTGGCACAAACCAGGGAAGATGTGCAACGGCTCTAATTCATTGCAGATTGCCTATTTCGTTGGGCATTCTCGAGCGCAATTGTTTTCCGAATCCGAAAATGAATGCCATTTGATGTTGGTAATGCACTTATCCCAAAAATCATAATTCCGGGAATATTCAGCCGTCGTTGGTATCCAATTAGCTGGTATACATGGAATGGCGTAAGCACTGGGAATCGACTCTTTCCCCTTTTCTTTCATCATTCATCATGTATGATAGAAATAACCCCCCATTAATTGGTCATTTTTGACCAAGCTGCTTGATTCCCACCTGCTAGATCACCTAATTTAAACTTAACCTGTTTTTCGCTCCATGAAGGAGTTTATCGATGTCTGTTATTCAACCAGGTACCTGGTTTGCTGATCCTGCACATTTCAAGAAACCCAGCAGGCGATCATTCCTGCATGTGGGCTTTCTCGGTTGCCTGGGTTTAACACTCGAACAGTATCTGCGACTGCAATCAACAGCACGAGCTGATGGCTATTACCAGCCTGTGAGCAAGGAAGGGAAAGCCAAGTCGGTTATCCAGATATTCATGCCTGGCGGCATGGCACATCAGGAATCGTTTGATCCCAAGCCCAACGCCCCTATTGAATATCGTGGCGAAATGGGTTCGGTGCCCACCAAGTTGCCCGGCGTGTTCATCAATTCCGCACTGTCGCGAACCGCCCAGATTGCTGACAAGATCACCATCATTCGTTCGATGACGCATGGCGAAGCTGCCCACGAACGGGGCACCCATAACATGTTCACCGGCTATCGTCCCAGCCCGGCACTGGAATACCCCAGCTTCGGTTCGGTTGTCAGCCATGAGTTTGGCGTCCGCAACAACCTGCCTCCGTATGTCTGCATTCCCAGCTTGCCGACGAACTACGCAGGCACCGGTTACCTCAGTGCAGCCTACGCTCCCTTCAGCCTGGGTAGCGATCCTGCTAACGGCAACTTCACCGTGCAGGATTTGAATCTGCCAGGTGGTGTCGATGAAAAACGGTTCGAGACCCGTCGTTCCGTGCTCGAAGCTGTCAATGCTCACTTCGCTGCCAAGGAAAAGTCAGACAACATTGCCGCGATGGATACCTTCTATCAGCGTGCTTACGGCTTGCTCTCTTCTCAGAAGGCTAAGGAAGCGTTCAATATCAATGCTGAACCTGCCAAGCTGCGGGATGAGTATGGCCGCAACACTGCAGGCCAGCGCATGTTGCTCGCCCGCCGACTGGTGGAAGCTGGCGTGCGGTTTGTCTCCATGACTTACGGCGGATGGGATTTGCACAACAACATCAAGGGTGGCACTGAAGGCCAGATGCCCGCGTTCGATCAGGCTTTTGCACGATTGATTACCGATCTCGATCAGCGTGGTCTGCTCGATTCCACCCTGGTCATGATTACCACCGAGTTTGGCCGCACACCGAAGATCAATGGCAACGCCGGTCGCGATCACTGGCCAAAAGTCTTCAGCATTGTGATGGCTGGCGGTGGCGTCAAGCGAGGCAGCGTCTTTGGCTCCTCCGATTCCACTGCAGCCGAGCCTCAGGATGATCCCCTTAGCATCGATGACTGGTCAACCACCATCTACTCGCTGCTAGGTGTTGATCCGAAGAAACAACTTCTCGCCCCTGGCAGTCGCCCCATCCGCGTCGTCGACGGCGGCGATGTGAAGAAGGAACTGCTGGCTTAAATCATCCGTAAGGGATGAAATATAGTGATCCGGTGGTGGAGCGAAGCGATACCACCGGTAGCTGTTCCGGGTTGGATTCACGAAGGTTTGATCATGCGACATCTGACACTGCTTCTCACCTTGTTCGTACCCACGTTGTCCTGGGCTGCTTCGCCCTTTCTTGGCGTGATCACGCCACGTGGCGGACAGCGTGGCACAGAAGTGGAATTTACTTTCCACGGAGCCCGACTGAAAGATGCACAGGAAATACTCTGGTATTCGCCCGGCTTCACCGCAGGCAAAATCGAGGTCGTCAATGACAACGTCGTGAAAGCGAAAATCAAAATCGCTCCCGATGCACGATTGGGACAACACAGCGTTCGTTTGCGTACCGCCACCGGCATCAGTGATTTGAAAACCATCTTCGTCGGTGCACTGCCTGAAATCGTGGAGAAGGAACCCAACAGCGAGTTCAAAACCCCACAGAAAATTCCGCTCAATGTCACCGTTAACGGAACCATTGAAAACGAAGATGTCGATTATTTCTCCGTTGATTGCAAGAAGGGACAAAGACTATCGGTCGAAATCGAAGCCATGCGATTGGCAAATCAAACTGTTTTCGATCCCGCCATTGCCATCCTCAACAGTAAACGTTTTGAAATTGCTGCCTCTGATGACAGTGCCTATGGTGCTCAGGATGGTGTATGCAGCGTGATGATTCCCGAAGATGGAACCTACACCATCATGGTGCGTGAAACCAGTTATGGCGGTAACGGCGAATGCCGCTATCGACTGCATGTAGGCAACTTTCCACGGCCCATCGCCTGCATTCCCGCGGGCGGTAAACTCGGCGAAGAGATTGAAGTCACTTTCATTGGCGATGCTGCCGGCCCCATCAAGCAGAAAGTGAAATTACCCACCAAGCCCGATCCTGAGTTCGGCCTGTTCGTGCAGGATGCCACCGGCATTACTCCATCACCACTGCCTTTCCGGTTAAGCACCCTCAGCAACGTTGTCGAAACCGGTCCCAGTGAATTCGGCAAAGCCAATGTGTTCGATCCCAATACCCAGGCCATCAATGGCATCATCAGTGCACCGGGCGAAAACGACTGGTACCGCTTCAAGGCGAAAAAAGGCCAGGTCTTCGATGTACACTGTTATGCACGACGCATACGTTCCGGCCTCGACCCGGTCATGCATATTCACAAAGGGGAAGGTGGCTACCTCCAGGGTGATGATGATGCCATCAAACCCGATTGCTACTTCCGCTTCACCGCACCCGAAGACAAGGAATATGTACTGCAACTGCACGACCATCTGCAGAAAGGTGGCCCGGCATTCAGCTACCGCGTCGAATTTACTCCCGTGGTGCCCAGCCTGAGCCTTTTCTTTCCTAAAGCCGATGGAAACAATCTTCCAAATCAGGATAGACAGGCCGTCGCGGTTCCTCAGGGCAACCGCATGGCAGTGCTGACCTATGCCAGCCGGGCCAATTTTGGTGGCCCGCTTCAGGTCTACGCCACTAACCTGCCCAAGGGTATGACGCTGGAAAGCGATGTGATGGCAGACAATGTCGATGCTGTACCCGTCGTTCTCAGTGCTGCTGCTGATGCTCCGGTGGCGGGCGGGCTGATCGACCTGCGGGCCAAGCATGTCGATCCCAAGGTTGCCATTGATGGCGGCATGAACCTTGCCGCTGATCTGGTCTATGTGCAGAACGTCGGCAGCTACATCCGCTTGTTCACCAACAAGGCAGCCATAGCGGTTACCCAAGCCGTGCCCTTCACCGTTTCTCTGGTGGAACCCAAGGCTCCCCTGGTTCAGAACGGCGCCATGAATCTGAAAGTGAAGGTGGAACGCCATAAGGATTTCAAACAACCCGTCAATGTCTACATGCTCTGGAACCCACCTGGAATCGGATCAGCCAGTGGCATCACCATTCCAGGTGACAAGCCCGAAGGCGATTATCCGATCAATGCCGCCCCCAATGCCCAGGTACGCAAATGGAAAATTTGCGTGATTGCTTTCGCCGAGACTGGTTTCGGCCCGGCCTGGGTTTCCTCGCAGCTCATCACGCTCGATGTCGCTGCACCCTACATGGCGATGAGCATGGATCGCCCAGCCGTAGAGCAGGGCAAGGAAACGGAACTGCTGTGCAAGCTGACTATCAGCAAGCCTTTTGAAGGGGTAGGCAAAGTTCATGTGGTGGGACTGCCTCACAATGTCAAAGCGCCAGTGATGGATATCAACAAAGACACCAAGGAAGTGGTGGTAAAACTGACCACTCAGAAGGACAGCCCGCCCGGCCAGCATCAGGGCATCTTTGCCCAAGTCTATATTCCCGAAAAGGGAGAGCAGATGCTGCACCAGGTCGGTGGCACCGTGCTTCGCATTGATGCACCACCTCCGCCCAAGCCCAATCAGCCTGCTGCAGTAGCCGCCGCGCCCCCACCTGCTGCACCAGCCAAAACTGAAAAGAAGTTGTCACGTTTGGAGAAACTCAGACTCGAACAGGCCGAAAAAGAAAAAGCCGCCGCAGGAGGGAAGTAATAGCCATGTCAGCTGGGGCCATCAGTCTGGAAAGGATGGTGAACGCCGTGGAAAAAGTTCGGCAAAAGCTGCTGCGCGCAACTTCTCAGTTGAATGCTGACCAGATTCCCTATGCTGTCGTAGGCGGAAATGCTGTGATGGCATGGGTATCTACTGTTGATGCCGAGGCTGTCCGCTCAACGAAGGATGTTGATATTCTCCTGCGTCGTGACGATCTTCAGCACGCGATTGCTTCATTGGATAAGATCGGCTTCTATCACCGCTGTGTGGCAGGTGTGGATATGTTTCTTGAAGGGGAGAAAGACAGTCCAAGGTCAGCCATTCAAGTTGTCTTTGCCAATGAGAAAGTGAAAGCCCATGAAACCGTTCTCAACCCAGATGTAACTGAATCGAAGTTAACACCGGAAGGTTTTTACGTCCTGACACTGGAGAAGTTGGTGCAGATCAAACTCACAGCTTTTCGAGACAAGGATCGTACACACCTGCGAGATTTCATTGATTTGGGTATGATCGATGCCTCTTGGCTGAGCAAGTATCCGCCTGAGTTGGCAAAGAACTTGCAGCATTTGCTGGATAACCCTCAGAGCGTCATCTGATCGTAACTTGTTTGTACACGACGTGAGATTCATGATGAGAAGCGTTTTGACATACGGATGCCTGATTTTTCTGGCGACTTGCAGCAAGGCCGGCGAACCGGTCTCCGCACCGACGGCCCCCACGCTCACGCAGCTTGCCGTGTTCCCTGCTAACGTGCAGCTGAACACTGCTCGCGATCGTCAGTCATTCATCGTTCAGGCAACCTTCAGTGATGGCATTACCCGTGATGTCACCAGCGAAGTCAAACCAGCCCTGAAAGATGGCTCGCTCGTCAAGCTCGATAAGAACACCCTCTACCCGGCCAAAGATGGCAGCACTGAGTTCTCCATCACCTACGGTGGCAAATCAGTCGTCGTTCCGGTGAGCGTGAAAGACGCTGCTGCCGACCGGCCCATCAGCTTCAAGCTCGATGTGATGCCCGTCTTCATGAAAACCGGCTGCAACGTAGGCAGTTGTCACGGTGCGGCTCGTGGCAAGGATGGCTTTCGCCTGTCCCTCTTCGGCTTTGATGCCGATGGCGATCATCATCGCCTGACGCGCGAACTCAACGGCAGGCGTTTGAACCTGGCGGTGCCTCAGGAAAGCATGCTGCTCGAAAAAGCTACTGGAAAAGTTCCACACACCGGCGGCAAGAAAATGGAAGAGGGCAGCGAACTCTACAACGAAGTTGTACGTTGGCTCAATGCCGGCGCTCCTTCCGATCCTGCTACCGTGGCGGTGCCTACCAGCGTGGAACTATACCCCAAAACTGCCGTGCTCGATGGCAAAGGCGCTACCCAGAAACTGACAGTACGGGCCAAGTACTCCGATGGCACGGATCGCGACGTCACCCATCTGGCTTACTTCATGTCGAATAATGATCGCTCTGCCGCTGTCTCGCAGGAAGGCATTGTCACCGCAGGCGAACGGGGCGAAGCATTCGTCTCCGCCCGGTTTGAAACCTTCAACGTCGGGTCGCCCTTCATCGTGTTGCCCAAGGGCTTGCAGTTCACTTTCCCCAATGTGCCTGAAAACAACTACATCGACACGCTGGTCTTCAACAAACTGAAGAAACTTCGCATGTCGCCTTCAGGCCTCTGCGACGATCCAACTTTCCTGCGTCGCGTTTATCTCGATATCGTGGGTACCGTGCCTACTGCGGAAGAAACCCGCAAATTCCTGGATGATCAGGACCCCAAAAAACGTGAAAAGCTCGTCGATGAACTGCTCACCCGCAAGGAGTTCGTCGAAATGTGGGTGATGAAATGGGCCGAACTGCTCCAGATTCGTTCCAACATCAATGTCAGCTACAAATCGACGCTGCTCTATTTCAACTGGCTGCAGGATCGCATTTCCAACAACGTGCCTATGGATGAAATGGTGCGGGAACTCCTCTCCTCCAAGGGAGGCACCTTTGCCAACCCGGCTACTAACTTCTATCAGGTGGAAACCGATACGCTCAAGCTCACCGAAAACGTGGCCCAGGTCTTCATGGGCATGCGTATCCAGTGTGCCCAGTGCCATAATCATCCGTTCGACCGCTGGACGATGGACGACTACTACAGCTTCGCCTCCTTCTTTACGCAGGTAGGCCGCAAAGGTGGAGAAGACCCCCGCGAACTGATCATCTTCAATGCCGGTGGTGGTGAACTGAATCACCCCACTAAGGGCAGACCGTTGCCTCCCAAATTCCTCGGCGGCGAAACACCCAATGCGCCCGGCAAAGATCGCCGTGAAGTGCTCGCCGGCTGGCTCGCTTCCGACAAGAATCCCTACTTCGCCACCAACCTCGCGAACATTGTCTGGACGCATTTCTTTGGCAAAGGCATTGTCGAACCTGTCGATGATGTGCGTGTCAGCAATCCTGCCGCCAACGATGAACTTCTCCAGGAACTGGCCAAACGGTTTAGTGCTAATAAGTACGATTTCCGCAAGCTGATCCGCGATATCTGCACCTCGCGAACCTATCAGTTGGTAACCCAGCCGAATGAAACCAACGAACTGGATAGCCGTAATTTCGCCCGTGCCTCAGTTCGCCGGCTTCGTGCGGAAGTGCTGCTCGATGTGGTATCGCAAGTCACAGAAACCAAGAACAAGTTTCAAGGTCTGCCTCTAGGTGCCAGGGCCGTGCAGATTGCTGACGGCCAGGCCAGCACCTACTTCCTTACTACTTTCGGCAGAGCCACCCGCGAAACCGTTTGCTCCTGCGAAGTGAAAATGGAGCCGAATCTCTCCCAGGCCCTGCACCTGCTCAATGGCGATACGGTCACCAGCCGTGTAGTATCAGGTGGTGTCATTACCAGGGCACTCGCTGTTAAGAAAACACCTTCGGAAATCATAGAGGATCTCTATCTTCGGTGTCTAAACCGCAAGGCGACGCGTGAGGAGCTGAACGCCCTGTGTTCCATCGTCAACACCGCTGCTGACAAAACAAAAGCCCTCGAAGATGTCTTCTGGGGCATCCTCAACAGCCGGGAGTTTTTGTTTAATCACTAGCTTTCAGCTGTCAGCTATCAGCAATTGCTCCAAAGGAGCAGGACAACTTAGCCCAGGGCATAGCCCTGGGTACAGAATTCAGAATAACAGTCGGTTCGGAGTCTGTGTATGCGTCTGACAATCACCATCACGATGATGTTCACCCTGGCAGGGTTGGTCTTTGCGGATGACAAGAAGAAGATCACCTACCAGGATGATATTCTCCCCCTCTTGCGGGAGAAATGTGCCAGTTGCCATAACCCCGATAAGAAGCAGGGTGGCCTGAATGTCGTGAACTACACCGCACTCATGGAAGGTAGTTCGCGTGGCAAAATCGTTGAGCCAGGCGATCCTGACCAGAGTTCGCTCTACCTCCTGATGGCACATCAGGAACAGCCCTTCATGCCGCCGAAGTCGCCCAAGCTCCCCGATAAAGACTTGGTGCTGGTTTCCAACTGGATCAAGGGTGGAGCGCTCGAAAGCTCAGGCAGCACAGCGAACATCAAAAAGCCCAAAGTCGATATGAGTCTGAAGACGGCGGCTCGTGGCAAGCCCGAAGGCCCGCCTCCCATGCCCGGCGAGACGCTGATGCTCGATCCCGCCATCAAAACCCCACGAGGTAATGCCATCACTGCACTGGCCACCAGCCCCTGGGCTCCGGTGGCAGCTGTCGCCAGCGCCAAGTCCATCGTCCTTTACCATACCGATTCGCAGGATGTCATCGGTATCCTGCCGTTCCCCGAAGGCCAGGTAAATGTCCTCAAGTTCAGTCGCAATGGCAGCATGCTCCTTGCTGCAGGCGGACGAGGAGGGCAGTTAGGCAAAGCCATCGTATTCGATGTCAAGACAGGCAACCGTGTCATCGAAGTGGGCGAAGAAACGGATGCCATTCTCGCTGCCGATATCAGCCCCGATCAATCGCAGATTGCTCTCGGCAACTCCTCCAAGATGGTACGCATCTATTCCACCAGGGAAGGAACCGTTCTTTACACCCTGAAGAAGCACACCGATTGGGTGACTGCACTCGAATACAGCCCCGATGGCGTGTTGCTTGCCACGGGTGATCGCAACGGCGGGCTGGCAGTATGGGAAGCTGGATCCGGCCAAGAGTTCATCCAGATTCGTGGTCCACAACTGGCTGTCAGCGAAGTCAGTTGGCGGCCTGATGGCAACATGCTCGCCGTCAGCAGTGAAGATACCCAGATTCGTCTCTTTGAAATGGAAAATGGCAACCAGGTGAAAGCCTGGGGCGCACACGGTGGCGGCGCACTCAGCGTTCGCTACCATCACGATGGACGCATCGTTAGCACCGGCCGCGATCGTGTCACCAAAATATGGGATGGCAACGGTGCTTTGCAGAAGCAGACCCCGGCGACACCCGATGTCGCTCTCAAAACTGCATGGGCACATGATGGCAGCAAAGTCCTGACCGGCGACTGGATTGGCCAGGTACATGCCTACACCGTAGCTGATGGCAAGGAAATAGGATTTGTCGTCAGCAACCCGCCTGGACTGGGACAACGATTAGCAGAAGCTGTCAAAAAGCTGGATGCGGTGAAAGTGAAACAGACTCAGACTGCTGCTCAACTGGCTGCTGCCACGGCAAACATGCAGAAAGCGACCGCGGAATTCACCACGCTTCAGAAGCAGGCAGCCGATACTGCAGCTGCAGTCAAGCAGTGGCAGGATACGGTCAACCAGGCTGCCACCGATCCGACCCTCTCCGCAGCCAAGTCTGCCCAGGATGCTGTCCCGAACAAGGAGCAGGCAGTGGCCAAACTGAACGAAGCCGCTGTGAAAGCCAAAGAAGCTGCTGATAAGATTGGCAACAGTGCCGAACTCTCGGCATTCGCCCTGCAGAGCCAGGCACTGGCCAGCAAGCACGCTACGGAACTTATCGCAGCGAAGCAGTATGCCCAGCAGATGCTCGCCGCCGCCAAGCCCGCACAGGATCGCCTGGCTGCAGCTCATGCGGAACTGGGCAAGGCCCAAGTCGCCAATAACACGGTAGCCCAGCAACTGCCCGCCAAGCAGGCTGCCTTAAAAGCAGCACAAGATCAAATGCCTCCCGTGCAGGCTGCAGCCCAGGCTGCCACTGCTGAACTGCAACAGGTGCAAGCTTCAGTCGCCCGCATGCAGAAAGCCAGCGAAGCCCAGAAAGCAGCAGGCGCCAAAACTACTGCCAGCCGATAATGTAGACGCGGCATCCTGCCGCGTCATCAACCGTGAGAGTCCATGTTACAGCCCAGAAACTCTGGCTTAACAAGTCTAACCGCCAGCGATTGCAGAAGCGGCAAGATGCCGCTTCTACTTTGAGAGTGCTGTCATCCAGATACACCACCTGCCCCATTCGGTATTTTTCCGTCGTTAGACGTGAATTATTTTTCCTGCACAGCAGCTTTACGAGATGCGATCACCCATACACCTGCGCTCATGAGCCCGCCGCCCAGGATTCCGAATCCAATCATCCACGGCATATATCCGCCAGGCAGCCCAGCCATTTCCACGCGGTCGAGCCATTGTACTTCTTCGTGGATCAGTACTCCCATGAGTTGGTAGCGATATCCCAGACACCATTCAAGAAGGCAGTATGTCTGCCCCGTTCGTCGAACACGATTCTTTTGCCTGTTCCACGTTTATTCCAATGCTGGTAAGCCGACTGATGGAACAACATCATTCCAGTCAGGCTAACTACGAGAAAGGCAAAGAATATTATCCCTGGCCGTTCGTCGCTGCCTCGCACATTAGTTTTCTGACTTGGCAATTCCTTGGTTCGGGCTGTTCGCTCATTAATCTGGCCTGATCTCAGGCAAACATCAATCGCCCCTTGGGTTCAGGTATGGGCCGTCCAAGTTCTTTGGCTGTTGCAATCCATTCTTCAATGATTACTTCAACATTCTTCAATGCCTCGTGGTAGGTTTTTCCGTCAGACATACAACCCGGTAATTCTGGCACCTCAGCAATAAATGCTTGATCTTCTTTGCTCCAGTAGAGAATGATCTCGTACTGAATTTTTCTGCTTGCGCGTGGTTTCCCATTCTTATTCTTCATGATCGTTCTCTTGAACTAAACGATAGGTTGTAATGAGTTCTCTCACTTGCTTCACCTGATATGCTTTTGCTTTGCCCTTCTTTGGTTGAAGATTGATGATTTCAGGGATGCCTTCTATCGTGAATATGTGATGATCACCTCGCACACGAACTTCAAAACCAAGGTACTCCAGCATTTTACACAATTCTATGAATCGAATATTGTTATCAGCATTGCCACGGAGAACTGTCATTAATGTCTTGAGTACTTTCTTCACAGGCAATCTCGATCATACTTTATGAGCAATCCTATTCTTACAACATAACACGAAAATACAATCCCTCCTTGCTTCCCTGCCACTCTCCGGCGATACTAACCCTCTGCCCGTCTCTCTCACCGGAGTTGTGATCGATGTACCGTTTCCTTGCCGTTGGACTCTTGCTCTCGTGTGCCGGGTACCTGATCGCTCAGCCCCCCCAACCCGGTCCCATTAGTTGGAAGAAAACCGTCATCGACACCGCCTTTCGCTCCGAAGGCGTAACCTTCTTCGATGTCAACAAGGACGGCAAGAAAGATATCCTCGTCGGCGAATTCTGGTACGAAGCTCCCGATTGGAAACGGCATGAATTGCAGACGCCAGGCAACTATGGCGACGGTCAGCGCAGCTACAGCAAGGTCTTCTGTTGTTGGGGTGAAGACCTCAATGGCGATGGATATACTGATCTCATCGTGGTTGATTTCCCTGGCGCCCCCTGCTACTGGCTCGAAAACCCCAAAGGGCAGTCAGGCCATTGGAAAAAGCATCCCATCTGGCACAGCGCCTGCAATGAAACACCTCAATATGTCGATCTGTTCGGCACCGGCAAGCGTGTACTCATCATGGGATTTCAACCCAGGGAAAAGCCTGGCGTCGATAACGAAGGGCGGATGGCCTACTTCACTCCCAATGGTGATCCGTATAAGGAATGGGACATGCACCCCATCTCCAGTGAAAGCGTTGCTCCCAAAATGAAGGATGGCAAGCCGGTGCCCGGCACCGGGCACATGATTCCCGGGACCCAGCGTTTCTCACATGGCCTGGGTGTTGGCGATATCAATGGCGATGGTCGGCTCGATGTCATCTGCACTGGTGGATGGTGGGAACAGCCTGAGAAGGCCGATGGCACTACCCCATGGAAGTTTCGTGCTGCCAACTTGGGCCCTGCCTGTGCCGACATGTTTGCCATCGACATCGACAATGACACGAAGGCGGACATTGTTTCCACTTCCGCTCATCAGTTCGGCATCTGGTGGCACAAACAGCGGGGCGATGGAGCATTCGAACGCCGCGACTTGTTCCCCCAGTACACTTCGGAAACTCACGCTGCCCATTTTGTGGATATCGATGGTGATGGTCTGAAAGATCTGGTTACCGGCAAACGCTGGTGGTCGCATGGCCGCAGCGAACCAGGCTCAGACTGGCCCGCCATGCTCTACTGGTTCAAGGCGAAAAAAAGCAAGGATGGCATGATCGACTTCACGCCTTATATCATCGATACCGATTCCGGCGTAGGCACCCAGTTTGCGGTAGGCGATGTCAATGGCGATGGCTTGCTCGATATCGTCATCTCCAACAAGAAGGGTGTCTCCCTCCACGAACAAGTTCGTAAAAAATAAACCCTATTTAGCCCCCGGCTCTTCAAGCCGGGGGCGGGTTCACGCGATAACTCCACATCAACTACGAAATTCCACCATGATCGATCAGCAACTCCTCGACATCCTTGTCTGCCCGCTAGGCAAAGCCCCTCTCAAAGTGGAAGATAATCACCTGATCTGCACTCGCTGCGGTGCAGTCTTTTCTTTCACCAGGGAAGGCTATCCTAATCTGGTCATCGAAGATGCACAGCTTCCCGAAGGAATCAAACGAATTGAAGACTTAGCTTGTGCACAGGTTGAGAAAGAAGAACCCTGATCTCGGACAGGAATTATGCTGCGAATGTAATTTATTGGTTGACATAGCATTACACCTTACGTAACTTAACTTTCATACATCTTGATTGGCATCGAGAGGATTTGCATGATGCGAATACTATTCGCTTTGTTTACAGTGATATGCATTCACTCAACTGTCTGGGCTCAACCGGTCAGTGTATTTATTATAGATACCTTCAATAACACGATCAATTCACCCAGTGATGCGGTAAATGACAGTACTATCAATGGTACTGCTGCCTGGTTGGGGTTTGGCCCATTAACAGGAGTTTTGGGCAGTAACCGTGTGATGGGCAACTACCTTACTGAAGTTGATCCTGGCAGTTCGCCACCATACCTCAATAATGCTACCCGAGTGGGTTCTGGCGTGTTCAGCATCGATAATCCCTTCGACACCCGTTCTGGAGGGCAGATTATCTGGCAAGGTAATACCACCACACCGGGCACTAACCCAATTACATCACACCCTGCCAGCTTCGGATTGGGGAATCTGGATTTCAACACCATCCTGACCGACCCAAACTTTTACTTCCAATGGTCAGTTATCAATGCTGATAATCGCGATTGGACCTACACCGTTCGTGCCTATACCAATAACGCCAGCAATTACTTCGAGGGCTCAGTAACTTCTAATCAGTCAGGCGTATTACTCGATATTGCCCGCATCAATTTCCTGGTGGGTGCTGGTGCACCCAATTGGGCTGATATCGACGCTATCAGCTTCTCCGCCAGCTACTCAGGTGGATTACTCGGAGGCGATCTGGCTATCAACTTCCTGCAGTTGGCTGTTCCCGAAATGAGCACTTATATGATGATTGGCCTCATGCTTCTCCTCGGAGGAGCGGTCTACACTTACCGTAAGAGCAGCAAAGAACAGAAGAAAACTGAGATAGCTTCCGAAACAGTTGCATCAAACGATGCAACACCTGTTGTGCCAACTTTAACTGTATGAAAAAGACTTTGCTGACATTTCCAACTCACGGCTTCTGCTGAGTCGTGAGTTTTTTTATTGAGGCGTACTGACGCTCGCATCCTGAATCGTAAACAGAAACTCGTTCGGATCGCTTGCATTTAACTTGAGTGATCCAGTCACAGTAATGACATTCCTGGTAAACCGGGCCGTGCTGCCTGGCTTCATGCTGACAAAGACGATGCCAGTGAGATCAGGTGCAGTGCAGTACCAGCAGCCTATCGGGTTTTCCACCAATACGAAACTGGTGCAATCGAGGTCATCGGTCAGTGGATGCAGAAAGCCGGTAAGCGTAACAGGTTTGTTTTCCAGCTTTTTGAGATATGGATGAAACGTCAGCTTGAACTCCCGTGCATCGCGGGCGGTCTCCGCCAGCACCGGCCAGGCTAACAGCCCTGCATCGCCTGCCTGGCTGGCCAGTTTGTTGATATCAAACGGTTCCTGAATCAGTGGCCTGCGCGATTTGAATTCCAGCTTCATGCCCGCAGCATGGTTTATATGCTTTTCCTGCCTTTCAATGGGAACAATACCACCACGATTTTCGCTGGCTGCAAGGTATGTCGCTCGTGATTGTCTCAGAGCAGCATTTGATAAGGCATATTCCCCCACGCAGAGTTCGAGCAGTTGAGCAGCCGTGGCAGCATCGCCATACACTCCAGCCAGTTCTCCCAATTGCCAAAGTAGCCGAGCATCGTGAGGCAGGGATAATGCCAGCCGTTGTGTCAGGGCAATGCTGTTGCCGGGCAGTTGCTGGCGTTCCTCGGCAGTAAACTGTCCCCGTCGTGATTGCCCATCGGCAGTCGTCAGTTTCAGTGGAAAGAGTTCATCCAGCCCGTTGTTCCTCCGCATGCGTGACTGCACCAGCTTCAAATGCAGAGCTTCCACTGGCTTGTTCTCAGGTGAGGCTAGTGCGACAGCAACCTGCAAGTGTTCTGCTGCTTGAGTTAAGTCACCTGCCAGTTGCCAGGCACTTCCCAGGTTGGCATGCACAGCAAAATGTTTCGGGAACTTCCGGGCTGCAGGCCCCAGTGAACTGATGGCCTGGTCAATCTGTCCCAGACGAAGATACAGTGCACCAAGGTCAGAAGCTTCATCGGCTGATAGATTGGCTCGTCGCGATTCCAACCCTTTGACTGCAGACTGGTACTCCTGTCTTTTCAGTGATGGCGGAGTCTGCGGCGAAGGTGGCTGGGCAATCATCCTGAGCATGCGATGGTCCGCCAGGAATCCATTCCATGTGGCGGGCAGGGGAGCATATCGCTCACCTGAATAATGTATCGTGGCATGGGCTGTCAAGTTGCCGAACGATAGTCCTAGCACAAGGGCTGCCAAGCCACGCAATCGCTTGATCACCATGGTTCCTCAATAAACTACTTCATCAACACGCCATCCAGATTCAGCAGCACGTTAGCCACCACCGTCCAGGCGGCAAGTTCTGCCATCTGTTCCGTTGATACCGAACCAGCAGGTGGCCCCAGTGGCTCCGTTGCCAGTTTCACTGCTGCATCTTTCTGTTGCAGGTAACGAGCACGTTCCCTCTCAAACAGATTTCGTAGTGGAGCCAGTTGTGCTTCATCTGCAGGTCGGGCTAGCGTCAGCTTCAACGCAAACTTCAATCGATCGTCCAGGCTGCTACCCCCTTCCTTGACAATGCGACGAGCCAGCCCCTGGGCGGCTTCCACATACACCGGATCATTCAGCGTCACAAAGGCCTGTACCGGGGTGTTGCTGCGAACCCGTTTGACCTGACATAATTCACGGCTGGGTGCATCGAAAGCTGCCATCGAAGGGTAAGGGATCGTTCGCCGCCAGAAGGTGTACAACCCTCGCCGGTATCGATCCTGCCCCCGGCTCGTCGTCCAGGTGCGTTCACCATTGAATGCTGCCTGCCACAATCCATCAGGCTGCCTGGGGAAAACCGAAGGGCCACCAATCTTCGGATAAAGCAAACCGCTCAGAGCCAGCGCCTGGTCACGCACCATTTCCGCCTCCAGGCGATAACGCGGCCCACGACTGATCAGCCGGTTTCGCGGGTCTTTCTGCAATAACTCTGGAGTCACCTTGCTCGACTGCTGATAACTCGCCGACATCACGATGGATTTGATCAATGCCTTGGTATTCCACTTCAGCTCATGTTGAAAATGAGTAGCAAGGTAATCGAGCAAGGCAGGGTGGCTGGGCAACTCTCCCTGCGTGCCAAAATCTTCTTCGCTTTCGACCAGGCCGGTGCCAAAGAGCTGTGCCCAGATGCGGTTGACTGCTACGCGAGCCGTAAGTGGGTTATCGGAATGCACCAGCCAGCGAGCCAGATCGAGCCGATTGACAGGCTTGGCCGATGAAACTTCCGCCTTGAACAGTGCAGGCAAACCTGGTTGCACCGCATCGCCGGGAGCCAGGAAGTTGCCTTTGTGCATGATGTGCGTTGCCCGTCTCATTTTCTCAGGCAACTCCTCCATCACTGGCAACTGCGAGATAGTAGGCTTCGATTTTTCCAATCGGGCGATTTCATCCCGCCAGGGTTTCAGCGACGGCGCGATGCTGCGATAATAACTGCTCAGAGAATGCATGTCGATTTCGTTGCGTTCGCCGGTCTTGTCAATCAGGGCTAGAATCTTGGCAGGTACGATGGCCCGTTGTCCCAGTCGCGGATCATTCGTCGTGCTCAGTCGGAAACTGCCCAGCACCATATCAGGATGATGAAACCGGTGTTCCAGTTGGATGACGAGTTCATCATCCGCTTCCAGCTTGACAGGTTCCTTGAAAATCAATTGTGCCTGGTGTGGCTCAGCGATCCGAGGACCCACCGCCCAACCCTTGCGGGTGAGATCCTTGTTCCGAATCAGGTTTTCCACATCAAATTCAGGCTGGCTGTAATCAGCAACTGCTTGCGCAAAGTCGAGCCGTTTTCCTGTCGTTTCAATCTCTGCCACCGGCAACGGCACTTCAGGCAACTTCTGTTCCCAGATAACCTGATGGTTCATATCCAGCAGTTGTACCATCACCCCCTGCAGGCGATTCTCGACACCCAGCGTCCGGTTCCAGATGACAATGCGATCTATGGATGATTCTGCAGGTAACTTCACTTCCCACCACGGATCGCTTTCCTGCCGGGTGTGAGTCACTGAATTGCTCTTGAAGAAGTCACCATCGGTGTTGCCATCTACCGCTCGTGCTGCATTGCCGAGAAAATCCGTGGAGGATTGCGAGACATCGCTTCCCAAGGCAATATTTTGTTTGCCGGAATACACCTGCACTTCCGCCAGCGACAGGATACGATCGCCGCCAGGCAACTGAATTCGGACAAACCTCGCTACCGGCGGCTTGGCATCTTTCTTGCGAATGTTGGCTGTCACCCGGCTCAGGACGAAATCGCCATCCTTGTTCAGGCCAGCGCCTTTACCTACGCGAATTTTGCCTGGCACGGTTTCCAGTCGCAGTCCAGTCACCACACCAGGCGTACGATTGCCTGTAACGGTGATCGTCGCATTGGTCATGTTCTTGAAATAGGGTTGTACCTGAATGGTTGCATCCGCATGCTCCTTGACTTGAGCAAACTTATCGATGGTGGCCATGGAAGGTTTGAACGGAACCCATGTCGTGTTGCCTCGCAGGCGATGTTCCCAGACCGCTTGCTGATAAACCAGATTAAGCGAAGGCAACTCCATCCATTGCTGAATGCCTGCGATGCGTTTATCCAACTGCATCGTTCGCTGCTTCTGTTCCTCGGTCGGAGCCGGCATCGTCGGCACTTCGTTAGGCTGATCGTTATCCGCTGTCTGGTTGAAGATGGCATACGCCTGGTAATACTCAGCATGCGAAATGGGATCATACTTGTGGCTATGGCAACTGGCACAGCCCATTGTAAGTCCCATCCACACCTGCATCGTCGTATTGATGCGATCCTTCACCGCTGCCACGCGGAACTCTTCATCATCGGTGCCACCTTCGGTATTGGTCATGGTGTTGCGATGAAACGCCGTCGCCATCCGCTGTTCCATAGTCGCACCAGGCAACAGGTCACCAGCGAGTTGCTCCATGGTGAATTGATCATAAGGCATGTTCTTGTTGAACGCATCAATGACCCAGTCACGGTAACGCCACATATTGGGGCGGAGAGGATCAGAGCCATATCCTGCTGAGTCAGCATAACGGGCCAGATCTAGCCAGACCCGTGCCCAGCGTTCGCCATAAGCCGGGTCAGCCAGGAATGCATCAACCAATTGTTCATATGCCTGTGGCGAAGTGTTCTTTTCCCACGCGTTAATTTCTTCCATGCTCGGCGGCAACCCGCGCAGATCGAGACTGAGCCTTCGCAGTAGCGCATAGCGATCTGCCTGCAGAGAGGGAGACAACCCCGCTTGCTCTAGGCCTGCAAGTATGAAATGATCGAGCGGTTGTCTGGGCCAGGCTGTTTGTTTGACAACTGGCAGCGAAGCAGCAGCAGGCTTGACAAACGCCCAATGCTGCTGATAGTTCGCCCCCTCCTTGACCCATTGCTTGAGCAACTGAATTTGAGATGGAGTGAGATGATTACCGGTCTCTTCGGGTGGCATCCGTTCGCTTGCATCCTCAGTGGTAATGCGGGCAATTAGCGTACTTTCATCCACTTTCCCCGGCACAATGGCTGCTGGCCGTTTCTTGCCAGGCGTAATGGCAGAATCACGCTGATCCAGCCTGAGCCCGGCACTTCGCTTTCCTTCATCGCTGCCATGACAACTGAAACAGTTCTTCGCCAGGATCGGCCTGATGTCGCGGTTGTATTCAACCTTGCTTGAGGCAGGTGTATCACCATGCCAACCCTGCATCGCTGCCACCACGCAGAACATCATCAACAGGCTGCAAAGTAAACGAAGTGGAACCATGCGACACATCACCCAGGCAGGAAGGCTTCTTGAGGGAATTATACTCTACCGCGATCCATTGGCTGTGTCAGGAGGGAAAAAGTGGACTTCTCATATGCTGCACTCTGCGGTTAATCCTTCGGTTCTGATTTACGCCTTAACAACATTCCCAGTGCCTCCTCAATCTTCACCCGTACCTTCCAGCCTGTCAGCGTTTGCAGTTTGCTCACATCCACTTTCAGCCGCTTGGCTTCTCTTCGCAAGGGATCAGGCGTGCTTTCCACCTTTACCTGCATGCCGGAGAGTGCGATCAATCGATCAAGATACCATCGCATCGGCTGACTCGTTCCTGATGCTACGTTGTAGGCTTCGCCGGGCTGGCCATGCTCCATCAGCAGCATCATGCCTTCCACCATGTCGGCAACATCCAGAAAATCCCGTTCAGCATCAAGGCTGCCGGTTTTTAATACAGGCAAAGGGCCACTGACGGTGTGTTGCTTCAACTCTCGTAATTGCCTGGCAAACCGGCTGAGTGCCGTCGAATCATCCTGATCGGCTGCCAAATAATTGAAGAGCCGGGCTCGAACAGTTGGTAAACCAAAACTGGCATAGTAGTGAAATACCACCAAGTCTGCTGCAGCTTTGCTCGCTGCATAACTATTCAAAGGCTGCAGTGGTGTCGTTTCCGTAATCAGCTTGCCTGCCGTTTCGCCATAGATGGCGCCTGTGCTGGCAAACAACACGCGAGGCTTTTCCGAAAGTGTCAGACAGGTATCGAGTAGATTAAGCGTGCCTGTGAGATTATCCTCCCAGGCATCACGATGGCTGCTATTGCTCCCCCGACCTGCATGAATGTTGCCCGCCAGGTGATAGATTTGCTGAGGCTGAAACTGTTGTACAACACGCTGCGTTTGCTCAGGATCGCGCAGATTGAGAATGCTTCGCGATGCTGCCCGTAACTCGCACGTAGACCGCTGCTGTAAAGCCTGGCATAAATGCCTACCCAGGCAGCCCCTAGCACCAGTTACCAGAATTCGTACAGGCTGCACAGCCTTCCTCACTATATTGGGTATGTCGTTCCTGAAGGCAGCACTGTACACCAATCATGCAATCGGTTCTACCCCCATCCACACTGGGCAATTCGGTCTGGCACCGGATGGACGCTCGCTGGAAACTGGTGGCAGTTCTGATGGCATTGCTTGTCATCCCGTGGCTCACTACCTGGCACAGTGCATGGTTGGCAAATGTTCTCAGTTTTGCGTTGCTGCTCAGTGCCCGGCTGCCTTTCACCTGGTGGCGTGATCGCCTGCTCACCGTGGCGGTGTTCCTGCTGCTCTTTGTTATCGTGCTACCCTTGACGATGAGTGAGCCATACTGGAATGTCTGGGGCGTCTCCATTTCGCAAAAAGGAACCACGCTGGCAGTTACCATGGTGCTCAAGGCATTGGCCGCTGTCTGCCTGACATTGTTTCTGACTGGCACTACCAGCATGGAAGTATTACTTCACGCCGCTACCAGACTGGGATTGCCTCAACCTGTCTTGAGGGTGATGGTCGTCGCCTGGCGCTATGTCCGCGTGATGTATGAAACTATTGATCACTTTCGAATTGCATTGCGTCTTCGAGGCTTTCGCAACCGCGTGCATTGGCAAACCTACCGTACCATTGCTAACGTAGTAGGCACCCTTTTCGTGCTTGGCTTCGATCATACCGAGCACGTCATCCATGCCATGCGGGCACGAGGCTACCATGGAAAAATTGAGACTCTACAGCATTTTCAAACCACCGGTAAGGACATCTTCTATTTTTCTTTCATACTGATGGGAATTGCACTCCTTATCGTGGTGAATATCATTGGATGATATCGACGTGTAGATGCGTAAAAAATGATTTGCTGGCTAAATGCCATGAATCATGGTACGAATAAATGCAGTATCTGAGCCAAGGGCCTATGCAATGGAAACTCTCATCGAACGGTTGTGTCATCCAGCCATTCTGACGACCTTCTTCATCTTCGGCCTGCCTGTTCTCATGTGGGGCATTAAATCGTCCATCGGTGCCTCGGCAAAGTACCGCATGTTGGAAGCGGAGATGAATTTGCGTCGAGAGCTCGTAGCTCAAGGCCGTTCGGCCGAAGAAATCGAACGCATCATGGGCACCCGCCATCGCCCAAAGGATATGGATTGTTAGTCAAAAAGAAGTGTCAGCAGCCAACTCCATCTCGCCCATTCAAGCTACAATAGGTCAAACAGTTTAGCTTCCTTCACCACGAGCTGCTGATGACCGATCCTATTATTCCCTGCCCGCAATGTCGTCATCCCATCAAACTGACTGAATCGCTTGCTGCGCCGTTGCTGGAATCGGCCCGTAAGCAATTCGACCAGAGACTGGCTGATAAGGAAACCGAGTTCAATAGCCGCGAGCAGAAACTGCAGCAACAGCAGACCGAACTAGCTGCAGCAAAGGAAGGCATTCAGCGCCAGGTCGATGAACTGGTCAAGCGTGAAAAAACCGCCATCGCAGCCGCTGAAGAAAAACGACTGAAGGAACTCTTCAAAAACGAAATCGAACAACAGCAGAAAAAACTGACCGATCTGCAGGAACTGATTCAAGATCGTGACGCCAGGCTTGAAAAGGCATCCCAGGCCGAAGCAAACTTGCTTAAACTCAAGCGGGAAATGGAAGATGCACGTCGGGAAATGGAATTGACCATTGAAAAGCGGGTGACTGATTCTGCAAAAGAAATTCGCGAGCAGGCTCGCAGGCAGGTTGAGCAGGAACTGAGCCTGCAGGTAAAAGACCGGGATGCAAAACTGGAAGAATTGCAGAAACTGATTCTCGAACGCGATCACAAACTCGAAGAAGCCAACAAGGCCCAGGCGGAACTGGAGCGGATGAAGCGCAGCCTGGAGGATGCCAGGCGTGAGATGGAATTGACCATCGAGAAACGTGTTACAGAATCCTCCCAGCAGATTCATGAAAAAGCTAAACGGCAGGCGGAAGATGAACTGAACTTGAAAATCAAGGAACGAGAACTGACCATTGCCGACATGCAGAACAAAATCGAGGAACTGAAGCGCAAGGCGGAACAAGGCTCGCAGCAGTTGCAGGGTGAAGTGCAGGAACTCGATCTCGAAGAGCACTTGCGGAAACGTTTCCCCCACGATAGCATCGAGCCTGTTGCCAAGGGGGAACATGGCGGCGACACCCTGCAACGGGTATTCAACGGCTTCGGAAAACCCTGTGGCAGCATTCTCTGGGAATCCAAACGCACCAAAACCTGGAGCGATGGCTGGCTTGCCAAGCTCAGAGAAGATCAACGTATCGCCAAAAGTGATATAGCAGTCATCGTTTCGCAGACTCTTCCCAAAGGCATCGATACCTTTGATCTGGTGGAAGGCGTCTGGGTCACCAGCCGGAAAACATTTCTGCCTGTCTGCCTTGCACTCAGACAGTCTCTGCTCGATCTGCACGAAGTTCGCCAGTCGAACGAAGGCTTGCAGACCAAGATGGGTATGGTCTATCAATACCTGATGGGCACGCAGTTCAAGCAGAAAATGCAGGCGATTGTGGAAGCATTCAACGACATGCAGGACGATCTGCTGAAAGAAAAAAAAGCCATCACTAAACAATGGTCCAAGCGCGAGAAACAGTTGGAACAGGTTCTCTTTGCAACTACCGGCCTCAGCGGCGATCTGCAGGCTATCGCAGGGACTAATATTCTGGAAGCCGATGGTATCGAAAAACTGGCGCTGGAGGAGTAGCTGAACCTTCCCGTCTGCTCTTCTACAATGTCTCTCGCATTTGATGAAACTACACCGAGAGAGCTACATGTCGAAAGCTCAGGACAAATCTTTGAATCAAGTACTGCGGCAGCAGGCAGAACAGCAGTTTGCCGAAGAACTGGTTGAACTCGCCAAAACGGATGACAGACAAAAACCACCCAACTGGAAGCTCTCCCCTTGGGCTGTCAAAACTTACCTGCTCGGTGGCACTCTTCCCAACGGGTTTGTCATTACGCCAAAGTACATTGGCCAGGCCAGGCTGATTGAAATGGCAGTGGCCACGCTGGCAACCGACCGGGCTTTGCTGCTATACGGCTTGCCCGGCACCGCCAAGAGTTGGGTGAGCGAACATCTCTCTGCTGCCATTTCAGGCACCTCGACGCTGCTCATTCAGGGTACCGCAGGCACCGATGATGGCGCGATACGCTACGGCTGGAACTACGCCCGGCTGCTGGCGGAAGGCCCTTCGCGTAATGCCCTCGTTCCCAGCCCCATCATGGTAGCGATGGAATCTGGCCGTATTACACGAGTCGAAGAACTCACCCGTATTCCGAGCGAAGTGCAGGATGCCCTCATCACCATTCTCTCTGAAAAACTGTTGCCCATTCCTGAACTCGGTTCCCAGGTGCAGGCAAACAAAGGGTTCAATGTCATCGCAACCGCCAACAACCGCGATAAAGGTGTCAACGAACTCAGCAGCGCGTTGATGCGACGGTTCAACACCGTGGTGCTACCCGTGCCTGATCGTTTGGAGGATGAACTCACGATTGTGGAACAGCGCTCGGCACAGCTAGGCAAAGCGCTGGAACTGCCTGCTGAGAAACCGGCACTCGAAGAAATCCGTCGTATTGTCACCATCTTCCGCGAACTGCGCAGCGGTGTTACCGAGGATGGCAAAACCAGAATCAAGACGCCCAGCGGCACGCTTTCCACCGCTGAGGCTATTTCGGTGGTCAATGGCGGCATGGCACTCGCTGCCTACTATGGCGATGGCGTGCTGCGGGCGGGCGATATGGTCAGTGGCCTGATTGGTGCCGTCATCAAAGACCCCGTGCAGGATCGCATCGTCTGGAATGAATATCTGCAAACCGTGGTGAAGGAACGCGAAGGCTGGAAAGACCTGTACCGCGCGAGCCGCGAGGTGTCTGAATGATCTGGTCTGTCCTGGGTATCCGTCATCATGGTCCCGGTTGTGCCCGAAGCCTGGTGACTGCCCTGGACGAATTGCAGCCTGATCTCATTGTGATGGAAGGGCCGGCTGATGCGGAAGGCATCCTCAGCCAGGCGGCACATACCGAACTGAAACCACCCGTCGCCATGCTGCTCTATCCACCCGATGAACCTCGTCGGGGCGTCTATTATCCGCTGGCTGAGTTCTCTCCCGAATGGCAAGCCATGCAATGGGCACATCGGCATCAAGTCAAAATCCGCCTGATGGATTTGCCCCAGTCGCATCAGCTTGCAGAACAAGAAAAGAAAGAAACTGAAGACGAGGCATCACCCGCCTGGCGAACCGATCCTATTGCCGTGCTCGCCCAGGCTGCCGGATTTGCTGACCACGAACTCTGGTGGGAAGAGCAGATTGAACGCAGACAGAATGCCGTTGGCCTGTTTCAAGGCATTCTCGAAGCGATGTCAGCCGTTCGGGAAGAATATCCTGAGACTTCTGCACGTGATCAACTACGGGAAGCCTGGATGAGGCAGACACTCCGGCAGATCAGAAAGCTGTTTCCCGAACGAGCCGCCATCATCTGCGGTGCCTACCATGCACCGGTGCTTACGGAAGCGGCATTGAAACAGTTTCCCATGAAAGAAGATGCAGCCCGGCTCAAGGGGTTGCCCAAAACCAAAGTGGTAGCAAGCTGGATTCCCTGGTCGTACTCGCGGCTCAGCTACCGCAGTGGCTACGGTGCAGGCATGCATTCGCCCGGCTGGTATGCCACCGTCTGGAAAACGCCAGATGCAACCGCCAAGCATTGGATCACGCAGGCGGCCAGGCTGATGCGACAAAAAGACCTGGAGGCTTCTGCGGCCAGCACGGTGGAAACGCTGCGTCTGGCTGAAACGCTGGCTGCCATGCGTGAACTTCGTTCGCCTGGCCTGGTTGAACTGAACGATGCGATTGAGACGGTGCTTTGCCAGGGACATGCCGCTCCGCTGAAGCTGATACGCGAACAGTTGGAAGTGGGCGATGTCGTTGGCGAGGTGCCTGATGAACTGGCCGATGTGCCTTTGTCACGCGACCTGGAACAGCAGACACGCACCTTGCGACTGAAGCGTTCCAGCGAAAAGAAAACGTATGATCTCGATCTTCGCAAGCCGAACGACCAGGCTCGCAGTGCCCTGTTTCATAGGCTCGATCTGCTCCGCATCGAATGGGCCTGCCTACTCGACGGAATGAACAACATTTCGACGTTTCATGAACCCTGGCAACTGGTCTGGAAACCCGAACTGGCGGTGCAGGTCATTGAAGCCAGCCTGTGGGGCAACACGGTGGAGCAGGCTGCCTGCATATTTGCTATCGATCAGGCAAGTAAAAGCAGCGACATCAAGTTGCTGTCCCAACTTTTGAACAACGTATTGCTGGCACGTTTGCCGGAAGCCGTTGATCCCATTCTGCATTTGCTGCAGAACCAGGCTGCCCTGGCTACCGATGTGCAACAACTGATGAAGTCCTTGCCCACGCTCGCCAGCATGGCACGCTACAGCGACGTCAGGCAAACCCAGGCTGCTGCTGTCATCCCCATCCTCGAAGGAATGTTTGAACGCATCGTCGTTGGCGTCATCCCTGCCTGCCACGCTCTGGATGATGAGGCTGCCCAGGTCATGCTGGATGCTTTGGAGAAAGTGGAACCGGCACTACATCTTTTGCAGCGAACCGATCTGCAGGAAGAATGGCATGCATTGCTGGGTAAAATGATGCAGAGCGAAATGCACGGCCTGCTGCGAGGCTGGGCGACCAGGCAACTGCTCGACAAAAACAAACTGAGTGAAGAAGATTTTCACCGCACCGCCAGCCTGTCACTGTCGCGTGCCGTGGAGCCGGTGAAAGTTGCCCACTGGCTGACAGGCCTGTTACGCGGCTCAGCCATGTTATTGCTACATCAGGATGAACTCTGGCATATTCTTGATCGTTGGCTGATGGGTTTGAATGATGCAACTTTTCAGGAACAATTGCCGTTACTGCGTCGAGCTTTTGCCGACTTCACCGGCCCGGAACGCCGCTCGATGGGGGAGAAGGTCAGGCATCTTGGAAGTGAACCAACCGCACCTGCCCCGCAAACATCAGCTCAACAACTCGACCTCGAAAGGGCGAGATTGGTGTTGCCGATTTTGAAGAAGATATTGCAAGGGTGAGGTTTTTCGTGGGTCACGATTGTATCGTGACAGCGTCGAGCAGAGATGGCGTATTGTCACCGCGAACAGGTTTGGAAGCCTATTCCACACAATCCGTGGGTCACGATTGTATCGTGACAACGCCATGCGGTACTTCAGCGCATAATGTCCAATGAAAAGATGAAATCGTGTTCCACCTACACCAACCCCAGCGTCTCATCAAAATCATACATCCGATTGAAGTTCTGAACTGCGACCCCCGATGCACCGCGGACCAGGTTGTCTTCGCAGGCTAGCACGACGATGCGATTCTTGACGATGCGAACCGTGATATCCAGGAAGTTCGTATCCACCGTATCCTTGCTGGCAGGCAGCCGATCTACCACGCGGATGAATGGCGCCTTCGCATAATACTTGCGATACAGTTCGAGCAATTCCGCCTGGGTGTGCGATTTCGTCGGCGTAGCATAGATTGTCGAAAAAATGCCACGATCCATGGGAATCAAGTGAGGCGTGAAGATCACTTCTACTGGCTCACCTGCCAGGTGGGCGAGCGTCTGTTCAATCTCCGGCGTATGCCGATGCGTTCCCACGCCGTAGGCTGATACGCTCTCGTTGCATTCTGGGAAATGGAATGTCAGCGAAGGTGACCGGCCACCACCGGAAACGCCACTCTTGCTGTCGATGATGATATCCTTCAGATGAATAAGTTTATTCGCGACCAGCGGAGCCAGCCCCAGAATGCCCGTTTGCGGATAGCATCCCGGATTGGCAATCAGCCTGGCGCCTTTCAACTGTTCGCCGTACACTTCAGGCAAACCGTACACCGCCTGAGCCAGGTTGCCTGTATCGGTGTGCGGGTGGCCATACCACTTGGCATACACTTGCGGATCACGCAGACGATAGTCAGCAGAAAGATCGATTACGCGGATACCCGCAGCCACCAGTTGCGGGATGGTTTCCATGCTCACGCCATGAGGCAAGCAGCCGAAGGCACATTCCACTTTCTGCGATTTCAATTGCTCGATGGCGAAAGGCTGACAACGCAGATCAATGCATTTAGCAAGGCGTGGATGCAACTCTGCCACCGTGGGCGTAGCGTCTTTATCACCTTGGCGGGATGTCACCGCGACAATCTTCGCGTGCGGATGGCGCAGCAGCAGGTGAATGCACTCCGCAGCGGTGTACCCGGAACCACCCAGAATCGCGACGTTGATTTTCATGGAAACTTCCGAGAGAAGCTATCAGCTTTCAGCTGTCAGCGGAAAGACGATATACACCATAAATAATATGGATACCACATTTACAACAACTGCTTCAACTCAAAGTATTCTTGTTGAAAGCTGACAGCTAATAGCTTTTTCACGCCACCATGCTCAGTTCATTTGCCATCGCCTTGCGGGCACGAATGACATAGGCCTGCCCGGCGTACGACATCTTCGATTCCCACGAAACAAACCCGGCATCGCGAAGTCGCTTTTCAATCTCGGTCAGCTTCATGAAATGAAACCGGCCTCGGGCTGCTTCACGCTTGAGCCACGCACCATGCTTCTGCATGTTCAACACATTTTTGATCGTGCGGAACGGCTTTCCCAGTTTCAAACCACGCCCCATCGATTTCCAGACGATCTTCCAGAAATCGGGGTTCGGCACATTCACCGAAAAGACCAGTTTGCCACCCGGCTTCAGCACGCGGTGCATTTCGTGATACAGGCGGTTGTACGCTGCATCGGTGAACCGTTTGGTCTGCTCATCAAACGATTCTGCATAAGAAATGGCCAGTCCGGAAACAATACCATCGGCACAGGCATCCTGGAATTGCGGCAAACCGTGACTGAAATCGACTGTGCCAAAAACCATCTGATCGGGGCGAGGCATGGGCTGCATTCGCTGACGCAGTTTCTCAATGGCTTGGGCGTTGGCAGCGGCACAATCGGTGGAATGGATGCGATGAAGTTGCCCCTGGCTGGAGTGCCAAAGGCCTGCAGTCAAATGTCCGCCGCCACAACCAAGGTCGAGCCAGGTTTCTCCCGCTGCCGGTTTGCACCAGCTGATGGTATCGTTCAGCAGTTCACGGTAGGGCAACGCACGATACTGATCCCAGAACGCCTGGGCGGTTTCATCCCGAAACCAGAGATTCGTGGCATCGGTCTGTTGCTGCGTGTTCGCTGGATTCATGGCTGGTGCTTCCTTGCGTTGGCCGTGAAAGTGTTATTAATTCGGACTGAATGGCACCGGTCAAAATGGCTTCCATCGTTGCCAGGGCACGGGCAATGACCGCCCCATCAACAATGCGATGATCGTAAATGAACCGGACGGTGATTCGCCCCTGCTCATCCATCACGCCGTAGTTCAGAAGGTACGATAACGGCGAAAGCGGATGAACCGAACTGGCGCCCAGGCTGGCATAGACGCTGAGTCCAAACGTGCCCAGCCGCTTGGCCCGCTTGTTACCTGACCAGTACAGGCTGATCCACCAGGCAAACCGGCGAACCAGTTTAGGCAGCCGGGCAAAACGAATCACCCGTCGGAAGTAGCCAAAGGATTCCACCGGTTCATTGCGGAAAGTTTTCAGTTCGCGGTCGATGGATTGCAGCCCATGTTTTTCCGGAGCCTGTACCTGGGCGAAGAAGACTGCCGGCTCGCCCTTATACTGTCGCTCGATGGCAACTGAAGCAACCGAATGGGGATGCTCATACCCGCGTTGCCAGGGATATTCAATCAGCGATTGTCGCAATTCAGGATGCCGCTGTGCGGTCAGTCCGAATGCTTTCAGAAAGATAGAAGGCCACGATATACCCGCCCGATCACGATGGGTCTGCAGTTCACGCAGTTCCATGACCCGTTCCACCGGCACCGATGGAATTTTATTGGCGAAATAAAGCAAATCGCCAATCCACCGCCGTGGCAAACTCAACCGGAAATATCGTGATGTAGCTGGTTTCATGTATCTTCAAACAATAATGGGTGCCATCGTTTGACCGTACTCGGCCTAACGATGCATTCGTGCACATCTTGCCCGAAGTCCCATTTTTCTGCAACGGGAGTTTGGCGGTGGAAGCTGAAGATTGACGCGCAACACAACTGGCAGCCCGCAGCGCTAGCAAGGGGAGATTTGCAATGACATTGCTCTGTTGTCGAGAACAGCTTTTTTCCCCACGTGATCCAACCCTGCTGACGCCACGGGCTGCTACGGATGTTGTACTGTCATTCCTGAAAGTCATTTCAGGCGAGATAGAAGCGCGTGCCGTTCTAAATACAATTTCATTGTTTCTACCCCTTCCCAGGAGCATCTCGTGCGTGTTGGTTTAGGGCATGATACCCATCGGCTGGTTGTTGATCGTCCACTGATTCTCGCGGGGCTTCGCATTGATTACGAAAAGGGGCTGGCAGGACACAGCGATGCAGATGTTGTCCTGCATGCCGTCACCGATGCTCTGCTCGGCGCTGCCGGGCTCGGCGATATTGGCGATGCTTTCCCGGATGACGATCCCCGGTATCTGAACGCTGATTCCATTTTGTTTCTGGAAGCGACCCTAGCCCGGCTCTACGTCAAAGGCTACAAACTGGTGAATGTGGATGTCATCATTCATGCTCAAGAACCAAAACTGGGGCCACTCAAATCGCTGCTGCGGGAGAATCTCGCCAAGCTGCTCGGCCTGACGGTGGATCGAGTCAATGTAAAAGCCAAGACCGGGGAAAAAGTGGGGCACATCGGCCGAGGTGAAGCGATTGCCTGCCATGCCATCGTGCTGCTGGATGACACCGACCATACCACCAGCGAAACTTTGTAAAACAACACTATGGCATCACCGCGTCCACTCAGAGCTCTGCCCGTCATCCAGAACTGGGATTGTCATCAGTGTGGGAACTGCTGCACCGATTATGTCGTCCCTGTTTCAGATGCCGAGAAGAAACGGATCGAAGGACAGGGTTGGGAACAGTTTCCAGAGTATGCCGGCAAGCCACTCTTCGTCCGCCATTCGCCGTGGTGGAAATTCTGGAAGAAGAAATATCGGCTGCGGACCATCGACGATCATTGCCTGTTTCTCGATGAGAAAGGTCTGTGCCGGATTCATGGCAAATTTGGCCTGGACGCCAAGCCCTTTGCCTGTCGGCTCTATCCCTTCATTTTGGTGCCTACCGGAGACAGTTGGCGGGTCAGCATGCGTTATGCGTGCCCGTCAGCAACCGATAATTTGGGCCGGAGTCTGACCCAGCAGAAGCAGGATATTTTCAAATACACCCAGGAAATGGAACACTGGGATGAGCCGGAGATCGAGGCAGCCACCACGGCGACCGGCCGGGCTGTGGAAGAATCACGTCGCAAAAGACTGCCGGTTCTGCAAGGGCGAACCACTGTTTCCTGGGATGATCTGGATCATTTTCTGAAAGCGATGCTCGGCATCATCCGCGATGCCAGCGATACGTTCCCCCGCCGTATGTTGCGGTTGCTGGAACTGGTGCGACTGTGTCAACAGGCCAAGTTCGACAAGCTCACCGGCAAGCGGCTCAAGGAATTTCTGGAATTGGTGGGCGCGGGCGTGAGTGCCGAGGTGCCTCGCGATTTGTCGAAACTCCCAGCTCCGAATTGGGTAGGCCGCACGCTGTTCCGCACCTCGCTCGCGGTCTTCCTTCGCAAGGATTCAGGGCTGCGGCGTGGCGTGGCTGCACGAAGCAGGTTTGCACTCGTTGCCGCTATGATGCGGATGGTATCTGGCAAAGGGCCGTTGCCGCAGTTGCAGAAGGGGCTGCCTGAAATACAGTTGCAGGATTTCGAACAGCCGTTGGGCGAACTCGAAAAAGAATCTCTGGAAAAGCTGGAACGTTATTACTCGGTGAAAATCGAATCGTGCCAGTTCTTCGGCCCAACGTGTTATGACATGTCGCTGTGGGAAGGGTTGCCGTTTCTGGCATTGACGTTGCCCTGCATCATGTGGTTGGCACGGGGCTACCGAATCCTGGGCCAACCTGCCGCCATCAGCAAAGCCATCACGGTTATTGATGAGAACTATGGCTACAACCCGCTCCTGGGACATTTCCGCCAGCGGTTTTCCAACCGCATTCTGTTCGGCCAGAAGGAACTGGATCGCCTGATTGCGTGGTATGGAAAATAAGCTATTAGCTGTCAGCTATCAGCTATCAGCTTTCAACTGACCCCTCACCCCTGTCCCTCAACCCTCACCCCTCAAATGCTTACTCGCCAACAAGTCCGTGAACTCGATCAGCGTGCTATCACAGAGTTTGGCATACCTGGCATCGTATTGATGGAAAACGCTGGCCGAGGTGTGGTTGATGTGATGCTCCAACTGAACATTGCTGGGCCGGTGCATATTGTCTGTGGCAAAGGCAACAATGGTGGCGATGGATTCGTCATCGCCCGGCATCTCGATGTGCATGGTATCGAATCGATTATTCACCGCTGCTGTGCCGTTGAGGAATTGACCGGTGATGCAGCGATCAATTACCGCATTGTCGAGAAATCAGGCTTCAACATAGTGCCGTTTACCGACACCGGTGCTTTGGCTGGACAGTTTTCATCGGCGAGTTGGATTGTCGACGCTCTACTGGGCACGGGGTTGACAGGTGAAGTACGGGAGCCCTTCCGCAGCATCATTTACACCATGAACGAGAGTGGCAAACCGATCCTGGCGGTTGATCTGCCTTCGGGCCTGGATGCAGATACGGGTGGGCCGCTGGGTATCGCGGTGAAAGCACAGCACACTGTTACTTTTGTGGCAACGAAGAAGGGTTTTCAGAACCCGCGATCAACTCAATACGCTGGCGAGGTACATGTGGCACATATTGGTGTGCCGCAAGTCTTGCTCAAACAGTATGGCCTCAACTGAACCCGCTTTGTTACAATCACTCCATGAACATCTTCGGCCTGGGTACTGATATCATTGAATGTTCCCGCATCGGCAAAGTTATTGCCCGGCATGGCGATCATTTCCTGCAGCGCATCTTCACTCAACATGAAATCGACTACTGCCACGGCAAGGCACGGGCGACGGAGCACTTTGCCGGCCGGTGGGCTGCCAAGGAAGCTATCTTTAAATCGCTCGGCACCGGCTGGCGAGGCGACCTGCAATGGACCGACTTCGAAATCCGCCGCGATGACCTAGGTAAACCAGTTGTTCATGTAGCAGGCACCAGTAAAGATTTTCTGATGGAACACAGGATCAGTAACATTCTGATCAGCCTGTCGCATTGTCGGGAGTATGCGACCGCGACCGCGATCGCGTTAACTGCGGAATGATCTCATTTCTATGGGTCACGATTGTATCGTGACAGAGCCGAGCGGTTGCTTTGCTTACTGTTACGAAAGACACGTTACAAACGTGTCCCACGAATTTGTGGGTCAAGATTCCAATCTTGACAGGGCAGCGGACAGGTATGGAAACCTGTCCCACATGACAGCTTCCTGTTGACTATCATTCACCTCTCCGTTACATGTGGAGCTATCACACGCTGCACGTTATGGAGAACGGTATGTGCTTTCTGGTTTTGCTTCAACTGGTATGTCTGGTTCCGGTGGAACCACCCGTGCAGGAGGCAGAACTGGTAGGCAAATGGAGCATTGTCCGGTTTTCGCGAGGCAGCACCGATTATCCTGAGACAACTCTCTCACAGATGTGTGCCTACTTCACCCGCAAGCATCTGCTCATTCGTGCCATCGATACCATTGGCGAAAGTGCCTACACCCTCAAGAAAACCAATGGCATCACCGAACTGGACCTGACGGCTCACGATGGCTCCAAAAAAGGGACCACCACCAAAGGACTGATCACTCTGAACAAGGAAAAGAATAAGATAATCATCTATCTGGGTCTGGAAGGTATGGAACGGCCAACGGCTATTCCCGACAAAGCTGAAGAAGGGCACGAATTGATTGTGATGAAGTTGATTGAGCGGTAATGCACGAAATACATGCTCAATCGTCAACATAATGCAGTTGTCCCATAAAATAACGAAGTCACTCATTACTGATAGCTGAAAGCAGATAGCTGACAGCTCAATCCCATGCTCACCTACGAATACGACATCATTGTGGTTGGTGCAGGCCATGCTGGTTGTGAAGCGGCACTCGCGGCGGCACGCATGGGGTGCAAGACGGCGCTGCTCACCATGAACTGCGACATGGTAGGCGCCATGAGTTGCAACCCTGCCATCGGCGGCGTGGGCAAAGGCCAACTGGTGCGCGAGATCGATGCCCTCGGCGGCGAGATGGGAAAAATTACTGACCGGGCTGGCATTCAATTTCGCGTCCTCAATCGTTCCAAAGGCCCAGCCATGCATGGCCCGCGGGCACAGTGCGACAAGAAACTCTACCAGTTCACCATGAAGGAAGTGATTGAGAATCAACCTAACTTGACGCTAAGGCAGGAAATCGTTGAACGTATTTTAACAGAAGCTGTCAGCTTTCAGCCGTCAGCTATCAGCCCAGATGCCTCAGGACTCAGCACTCAGCACTCAGGACTTGGTATCACAGGCATTCTCTGCAAAGGCGATACTCTCTACCGGGCGAAAGCGGTGATTCTCACCACTGGCACTTTTCTGCAAGCCATCATGCATACGGGTGAAGCGAAAGTGGTGGGTGGCCGGGCTGGTGATGGGGCGGCTTTGGGGCTTAGCGAAAGTCTGCTGTCTGGCGGTTTTGAACTGGCCCGCTTCAAGACCGGTACGCCTTGCCGACTGAATGGCCGGACCATTGATTTTTCCGGGTTGGATGTGCAGCCTGGCGACGATCATCCTGTACCATTCAGTTTCAGCACGGATAAGATCAGTCAGCCGCAACTGGCTTGCCACATCACCTATACGAATCAGAAAGTGCATGATCTTATCCGGGCTAACCTGCACCGGGCACCAATGTACAGCGGGCAGATCAACAGCCGAGGGCCTCGGTATTGTCCTTCCATCGAAGACAAGGTCGTTCGCTTTGCCGATAAAGACAGGCATCAGCTTTACCTGGAGCCTGAAGGCTACCATACCCGCGAATATTATGTGAATGGCATCAGCACCAGTCTGCCAAAAGATGTACAGCAGGAGATGCTCCGCCACATCCCCGGCCTGGAACACGCTGAGATCATGCGGTTTGGCTACGCGGTCGAATACGATTATGCTCCGCCTCACCAGTTGCAGGCGACGCTCGAAACGAAGAAGGTATCGGGCCTGTATTTCGCTGGGCAGATCAATGGCACCACAGGTTACGAAGAAGCAGCCGGACAAGGCTTGCTCGCCGGCATGAACGCTGCACTGAAACTGCAAAGGAAACCTGCTTTGGTGCTCGATCGCAATCAGGCTTATCTTGGCGTGTTGATTGACGACCTGGTGACACGGAGCGTGGATGAACCTTACCGCATGTTTACGTCGCGGGCTGAATACCGCCTAGCATTGCGACACGACAATGCTGACCGGCGGCTGACCCGGCTAGGCCGTGAAGCGGGACTTGTTTCCGATCAGGATTGGAAACGCTTCTGCCGCAAGGAAGATACGATTGCCGACATTCTGAAGGATGTGCAACTCTATCGGCATGAAGGCATCAGCCTGGCACAATGGATCAAGCGGCCTGGCACCACGTGGGAAATGCTGTGCGAATGGAAGCCCGACCTGCGACGCTGGAACGAATATCCCGCTGCGGTGGAACAGGTAATGGTGGAAGGCTTTTACGCAGGCTACATCCACAAGCAGGAAGAGACGGTGGAGAGACAGAACCGCCTGGAAACCAAACGCATTCCCGAAGCATTCGATTTCAGCCGACTGACACATCTGCGTGCGGAAGCAAGGGAGAAATGGCTGCGGATCAGGCCGCGAACCGTGGGGCAGGCGAGCCGAGTTACCGGTATCACGCCTGCTGATGTTGCCTTGCTGGTGATGGGCTTGGAAGGGAAATAGCGGGGCACTTTCAAACAGTAACACTTCTCGAAAGCAATCCGCATCGCCAGACTTTCTCTTGCGGAGCAATTGGAATTAGCCAGGCTCGGAAGAGCCTGGTGAGATTTGTTATTATTCAATCAATGAATCCTGTATAGCAAGTTTTCTGTGGTAATGCCGCCAGGCGCAAACTGCCGCTCCCAGTCCGCTGATGCCCAAGAGCATCCACGTGGTGGGTTCAGGGACTGAGGCGGCAAAGTTCGCCATTGCATCTTCATACCAGATGAAACCGGAAAAGAACTCGGTGTCGTTTCCTTCGATCACCATTCTGCTGACCGGCGTGTTGCCGAACGACCAGCCATTCCAGGTCCAGGTCTGGGCGCTCTTGGGGATATTCATCGCCAGAGAGCCGAGCAATTGATTGTTCACATCGTAAAACGTGGCCACGCCATGATCAAACCGGCTGTTGTTTTCCCAATAGGCGCCGAAATGCGACACAGGCTGGGTAAACGTCCACTGAGAAATACCGATCTGCCCGCCAAACGTCGGGAAGGAACGAGGCAACACGGTGTCGCCACCCCGCGTGGAAGAAAATTCATACTTGAGAGCACCACTGGGATGAATGTTCTGCACCAAACCTTGACCACCAAAGATCTGATACTGCTGGTACGAAGGCAGAAAATTGGAAACATTGAAATTTTCAAATACCGAACCGGTGAACGGGCCGATCGGCGTAATCTGTCCCCAGGCAGCGCTGCTGCTGCAGCAGAGCATCAGTAGTGTCAATTGACTACAACGTGCATGCATGGACGTAACCTCCTCGGGCTCGCTGAGGGCGAGTATAAAAAAATGGTTATCAGTGGGTGCGTAATTACCCAGCTGGTGGCACTTGCCGTCTTTTCATCGCTGGTGGATTGTTTGACGGGCCGGGTGTTACCGAATTCACCTGCAGCGTACTGTCGTTCTGCGTGTCGATGGTGATGGAAAAATAATGCGGATCGGTCATCTTGTTGCCTCGGGTAAACGTCCAGCGCGTGGGGATGCCATCCCGGCCGGGTATGTACCCCAACAGATGGTGTGCCGAGAATGCAGGTTGCTGCGGATAAAGTTCTTGCATGGATGACTGCAACAACCTGGCAATATGTTCCACTCGGGCCCGACCACCCGCCTGTAGGATGATCATCTGGTTCCGCAGCCGATGATAGATAGCAGAAAGCTGCTGCACTTCCGGCTCCTGATGGAACCAGACTTCCGTCGAGCCGAGTTGAAACCAGGTAAAGCTGTGCTGCTGTTCTGCAGTGGTCAGTTCCATTTCAGTGATGGTACGATCTTTCGGGTTACGCTGGTTGCCATCAAACTGGTACTCCTGCTTTAATCGACCCCATAGCGCACCAGCGTCTTTGCTGAAAAACTGTTGCTCAAAGACCAGGAACTGCATCAGGTTCTGAAGTGCGTCTTCGCTTAGTTGATCATGCAATGTCGAAAATGGATCATCATTCCAGTGAGCCTCCACTATGCCACTGGCTCGGATCAGCATTTCCACCAGGAGGTCATCTGTTTCGGAATCAAGTTGCCTGAACTTGACGACGATCGCATCAGGATTTTCAGGCAGCTTCACCGTTCGCGGTTCAATAAAGCGATTCATTGACAGCGCACGCAAAGTTACCGGCTGCATGTTGCTTTCTCGTAGCGTCATCCAACCCAGTCCTATGAACGACATCATCAGTACCAATGCAGCGAGTGGAGTGAACAGGTTCCAGCTGTGTGCCCCTGTGATATCCCGCAAAGTGTGCTGCACCGTGTTCGAGACGATGGTGCCAAGGCCGGCACCCGCCAATCCTGCTGAGTTAAAAACCTGCTGCAGGGTTCCCTGGATCAGCGATTCAGGAACAGTAATCGCCAGGACTTCGCGTGTCAGCAGGGTCGCTAACAGGGCAGGGGGTACCACCAGTCCCCGTTTGTTCAGGCGTTGTCGCAGCATTTCCCTGCCTCGGGAAAGTCGCCCTGCGACGGTTCCTATTGGCCAGTGCAACTCTTCCGCAGCCTGCTGATGCGTCATCCCGTGCAGACAGCAGAGCATGACCGGCAACTGATACTTGGTGGGAAGCCGCGCCAGTTCTTCATCCACTACAGGGCGAATATCATTCAAGGATGCCGGACGGAGATCGGGCAGTTCCATGGTATCGTCTCTGGGTATTTCGCGACGTGCACGTCGACTTCTGACTTTTCGGACATTCAGCGACGCATGCCGGGCCACGCCAAAAAGCCAGGCAGCCAGGTGTTGTGGGGAGCTCATCCCGTTGGCCTTGCGAGCCAGAACCAGCCACACTGCCTGGAAAGCATCTTCCGAATCCTGTCGATGCGACAACATGCGCTGACAGACTCCCCAGACCAACGGACCGTGCCGCCGAATCAGTTCTTCAAATGCTGCTTCGCTCCGCTGGCGGGCGAACTGCTGAAGCAACTCCCGATCCGAAGTCTGAGCCAGCTTCGACAACTGTGCACTTTTCAAAACGTGTCCCAGCCAGGTGGCTACTGACATGTTCGGTACATTCCAGAGAAGGAACTGATACTCTTTAGCGTACACGAACCGCCTTGTGCATACACTATTTCCCGAAAATACCGGCGGATTTTTTCGTAATCGAAAAGATGTCTGGTAACTTTGATGAAACTCTGGTGAATCACCCCTTCTCTGACTATGCTATCCTCTAGCCCGTACTCTTGAGGATACCATGACCACCGTGGATACACCCCGTACAGCCGGCCACAGTCAGGCTTCTATCCACACCATGCAGAAATTCACCTGGATTCGCAAACATCTGCTCACCCTCGAAGAACTCGAACCCGTCGAGATCGATCTGATTCTTGATACCGCTGCGGGCTTTGTCGAAATTAACCAACGCAAACGGAAGATCGTTCCTGTCCTTAAAGGCAAAGCGGTCGTCAACCTCTTTTTTGAACCAAGCACCCGTACTAAAACCAGCTTCAGCCTGGCTGCCAAGCGGTTGTCGGCTGATACCGTTGATTTCACGACTACATCATCCAGCTTGAGCAAGGGTGAAACGTTCATCGATACTGCCAAGAATATTGAAGCGATGGGCATGGATATCATGGTCATCCGCCACTCGACTAGTGGCACCCCTTTGCTCCTGAGCCAGCATGTCAAATGTGGAGTGATCAACGCAGGCGATGGGGCACATGAACACCCGACGCAAGGTTTACTCGATGCCTTCACGATTCGGCAACGTAAAGGGAGTATCAAAGGTTTGACAGTAGGTCTGGTGGGCGACATCGCTCACAGTCGGGTGGCTCGAAGCAATATCCATGCCCTGACCAAGCTTGGTGCGAACGTGATTGTCTGTGGTCCACCCACGCTGATTCCCCACGACATCCGCAAGATGGGTGTTGAAGTGGAATACAACCTGGATCGCCTGCTGCCCCGATTGGATGTGGTCAACCTTCTCCGCATCCAGTTTGAACGACAGCGTCACGGCTTATTCCCCTCCATTGGCGAATATGCAGCCCTCTACGGCATGAATGGCAAACGGATGAAACTCTGCAAGGAAGACGCACTCATCCTTGCCCCCGGCCCGATCAACCGCGGCATCGAAATGACTCCCGAAGTAGCCGATGGGCCTAACTCCGCCATTCTCGACCAGGTCACCAACGGCGTAGCAGTCCGCATGGCTGTCCTCTATCTACTCTGTGGCGGGCAGATGAGTGAAGTGGAATAGGAATACTGTCTGGTTCTCCCCCTTACCAAGGGGGAGTTAGAGGGGGTTGAGGTTACCGAAATCTTTACTCCACCCAGCCTCCCCGTGGAAAGGGGAGGAGAATTCCAATTGGTATCACCCCATGACACGTTACTTCAATCGAGAAGGAGAGAAAGAAAAACGACGTGTTCTACGGAGTACGATGCCGCCTGCAGAAGTCATTCTTTGGCAGCGAATTCGGGGGCAACAACTCGGATACAAGTTTCGGCGACAATTCAGTGTGGGTTCCTATGTCATTGACTTTTATTGTGCACATGAAAAACTTGCCATCGAGCTGGATGGCGAGAGCCATTTCATCGAGGGAGCTTCGGAACGTGACAAGAATAGACAAGAATTCATTGAGAATTTTGGCATCCGCTTTCTTAGATTCACCAATGTCGATATTTATGACAACATTGATAGCGTATTGCAGATAATCTTGAAAACATTAACTTCTGGCTCTCCCTCTTACCAAGGGGGAGCTAGAGGGGGTTAAGGTCTCGGAAATCTCTACCCCACCCAGCCTCCCCTTGGAAAGGGGAGGAGTAAGACCCACTAAGGACTTTAAATAAATGCACGTCACCACGACTCTCATCACCGGCGGACGCGTTATTGACCCGAGCCAGCATCTGGATGCTGTCACCGATGTCTGGCTGCATGGCGACAAGGTACTGCACATTGGCTCGCGACCAGACTTAAAGGCGAATCACACCATCAATGCTCACGGCAAAATTGTCACGCCGGGGTTGATTGATATTCACGTGCACCTGCGTGAACCCGGTCGTGAAGAAGATGAAACCATTGCCACCGGGGCGGCGGCAGCATTGGCAGGTGGTGTCACCTCCGTTGCCTGCATGCCCAATACCGAACCAGCCATCGATAGTCAGGCTGCTGCGGAGTTCGTGGTGCTTCAGGCCAAACGGGCTCGACAGGCACATGTCTTTCCTATCGGTGCTGTCACCAAAGGCCGCAAGGGCGAAGAACTGGCGGAGATGGGTGGCCTCGTCGCCGGTGGTGCGGTCGCTTTTACCGATGATGGTGCACCGGTCAAGAGTGCAGAGATTATGCGACGAGCGCTCGAATACTGCCAGATGTTCGACAAGCCGGTGCTCAATCACTGTGAAGATCTCGATCTCTGCAAAGACGGCGTGATGAACGAAGGGGTCATGTCGATGAAGCTGGGTCTGAAGGGCTACCCGGCTGCTGCGGAAGATATCATGGTTGCCCGTGATATCATCCTGGCTGAACTCACCGGTGGCGATCTGCATGTGCTACATGTTTCTTCAGCAGGTTCGGTTGATCTCATTCGCCGGGGCAAAGACAAGCAGGTGAAAGTGAGTGGTGAAGCGTGCCCGCATCATTTCCTGCTGACCGATGAATGCCTGAGTAGTTACGACAGCAACTATAAGATGTCACCACCACTGCGAACGAAGAAGGATGTAGCAGCGATCATTGCTGGCCTGAAGGATAACACCCTGGAAGTGCTGTGTACCGATCATGCTCCACACGCACCGGAGAAGAAACTTCGTGAACTCGATCAGGCCCCCAATGGCATCGTTGGCGTGGAAACGTTTCTTCCTCTCTGCATCAAGGGGCTGATTGAACCGGGGCATCTCACCTGGAACGATATGATTGCGAAGATGACGTGCAACCCGGCACGCATTCTCCGCTTGCCGGGTAAAGGCTCGCTCAAGCCGGGCATGGATGCGGATGTGACGATCATCGATCCGAATCTGCGTTGGGTGATTAAGCCCGATCAGTTCAAGTCGAAGAGCCGGAACACGCCGTTTGGCAACTGGGAAGTGACTGGCCGGGCTGCTGCTGCCATCGTGCATGGCGAGGTGCGGTATCAGTTATAATCCCGATACACATTAAACCTCAATTTGAATAGTCTGTCCCTCGGCGATGCTTAAAATTGCATTCAATACTCGTGGGATCGCTGGCTTTAAATCTTCCGTTTTGTTAGATGGCGCCTTTATGGTGATGATTGATATTTTTGCGTCTGTCAGGTTTTGCTGATACACCAGATTCTGGTCAACTGTTACGAGAACATCAAATCCATGTTGGATCATCATAGTCAGTAATTCGCCATTCTGAACGCCATCCCATCCCAATTCATGAACCGATTGAACATCCAGTCCGGATTGTTTGAAATATTGATGGAGTGGACGGGGAATACATTCATCAAGCAGCGCTCGCATGATCTGTGATACCCTTAAAAAGTTCTTTCAAAACTGCCGTGACTTTTTCACGATTCACTGAAGGAAAATCGTTCAAGAAAGTATCAATAGTCTCTCCAGTGGAAAGGTAATCCGAAAGAGCCTTCACAGGCACACGAGTTCCCTTGAAAACAGGGGTGCCACCCATGATTTCGGGGTTAATCGTAATGTTGCTGTCAGTATGATCCATGTAACTATTCTAACGCTTGACTTGAGTGCAAGGCAACAATAATCGGCAGACTGGCGCACCATCACGGAGCAACCGCCCCGGCGTTTAGGATCTTACTGCGGATGATGATGGCCTGAACCCGTCCTTTGTCGATGGTTTGCTCCACTTCCACCGTCTCAGGCAATGCATCGGTAAATGCATCGATGCGGTTTTTGTAATCCCGCATCCAGACCATGCAGCGTGGATGCCGCTGCAGCCAATCGATAAACGCTGGCCATTCCTTGGATGAAAACACTTCGAGTTCTTCGCCATTCTGATCAAAGCTCACGGCATCCCAGCTATTGCGATGTGCCACGCAAGGGATTTGCTCCAACCGGGCTAATTGTTTTAACTCTTCACAATCTTCCACAATCGATGCCTGCCTTGCATACATCGGCACAGCCCGATGGTTCACCAGGCCGTTGACCATCAGGCAAGCGAATCCAAGTGCCACCCAGCGGAAGGAGTTCTGCATTTTCGATTGGATTTGCCAGCCGATACACCCTGCCCACACAACCAGCATGGTCAGGCTGAACTCATCGACCTGGAGAGTGCCTTCCTTCAGGTAGTAATACATGCCCACGGGAAGCATCGTGAGGATGAAGAGCATCATGATCAATGCAATCCCCAGCGTCCAGGCCCACGCATGAGCAAGCGTGGGTTTACTTATCAGGATTTGCAGTTGCGTTCCGATCAACACGGCCAGCATGGGTAATATCGGCAACAGATAGGTGGGCAGCTTGGCCCCGGCGGCACTAAAAAAGAGAAAGCAAAACAGACAAAAGAACACGACAAACCGCTCGGTGCCTGTCCACACACGCCAGCGACGAATCACAAAGTATAGAAGCAGTGGCCAGGGCAACAGTTCTATCAGCAGTGTGGGAATGTAGTACCAGATGGGCCGTTCATGATGTGCAGGATCAAGAAACCGCTGCAGATGATGCCGCAGAAAATGTTCACTGCCAAAGTGCTCGTTGGTACCAAGCATGACGAGGTACCACGGGCCTGCAAGCAACAGTGCAACGATTCCATAGATGGCTGTATCTTGCAGACGCAATGGCGTGGTGTTGCGATCAAGCCAGCGTAACGCGAACAGGCAGGGTGTCACCAATACCAAGGCTACCGGTCCCTTGGCGAGAACACCCAGTCCACACAGGAATGCCGAGAGCAGCCACCAGGCAGGGTGTCTGCCTTGTGCCAGGGCATGATGTCCGCTCAGCAATGCTCCCAGTACCAGAAATGTCAACACCCCATCGAGCAGCAGCATCCTCATCATGGCGGCGTAACCCAGCATGGAAAGCATCACGACCACGGTGCAGCCTGCAGCGGTGCGGTTGAAATATCGCCGTGTCCAGAAGTAGACCAGGCCCAATGTGAGGAACCCGGCCACTGCGGGAACAAGCCGGGCCGATGTGATGCTGATGCCGAATAATTGATAGCTGAAGGCAATGAGCCAATAGACCAGAGGTGGCTTGTCATTGTAGGGTTTGCCTTGCAGTTTGGGGGTGATCCAATCGCCGGTGCGGAGCATCAAACGGGGAATTTCTGCATAGCGTGATTCATCAGGTTCCAGCAGCGGGCCGTCGAGATGGTTGAACAGCAGCCAGGCTGCAAAAACCGCCAGAAGTATTACTTCCCACCAGGTATGCAACCACCTCTGCATCATCACCTGTCTCTTTTCTTGCGAGGGTATCCTGTTTTTCCCCCATACCAGTCCCAAAAACTCCGCAAATCGTCAATGGCTTCTTCCCCTGTCCCCCGCTAAAATTGCAGGGAATCAAACAATCACTCTTGACGAGGACACCATGTTGCGTCGCACCCTTTTACTCGCCATGCTTTTCTGGACCAGCATCGCAATCGCAGATGATGCAGGCAACAACACGCTCAGCAAGGAAGAAGCCCGCGAAGGATTCACCCTGTTGTTCGATGGCAAAACCATGGATCACTGGCGAGGATACCAGGCCAAGACCGTGCCCTCAGGCTGGAAAGTCATCAATGGCTGCATCGTTCGCGTCGGTGGCGGTGGCGACATCATCTCCAAAAAGGAATTTGGCAACTTTGAACTACGGCTTGACTGGAAGGTAGCTCCCAAGGGCAATTCTGGCATCATGTACCATGTGCTCGAAAAGGATGGCCTGACTTCCTACATGACCGGCCCTGAATATCAGGTACTCGATAACAAAGGCCACGCTGATGGCCGCAACAAACTCACCAGCGCCGGTTCATGCTATGGCCTTTACGCTCCGATGAAGGAAGTCTGCAATCCCGCTGGCGAGTGGAACCATGCCCGCATCGTCATCAAGGATGGCCACGTGGAACACTGGCTCAATGGCACCAAAGTGGTGGAGTATGTTAAGGGTGGCGACGAGTGGAACAAGAAACTCGCCAACAGCAAATTCAAGCAGTGGCCTGAATTCGGCAAGCCAACACATGGCCACCTGTGCCTGCAGGATCATGGCGACAAGGTGGAGTATCGCAATATCCGGATTCGCGAGTTGAAATAATGGTTTCTGGTTACCTTCTCCCCCTAGAGCATTTTCAAAAACCATCTTGCGCATTCAGGTAATACATGAAATACTGTGACGTGTCCATGTCATGGAGTCACAGATGAAAGCGTACTCGGTTGATTTACGTGAGCGGGTGTTGGCAGACTTTCAGGGAGGCATGA